>VENG01000048.1 GCA_009711705.1 Bacillota bacterium | reverse complement strand
TCAAGATAAGGTTTCCCATCCGGTTAACGGAGTAAGACCCCTGGTAGACCACCAGGTTGATAGGCCGGGAGTGTAAGCGCAGCAATGCGTTCAGCGGACCGGTACTAATAGGTCGAGGGCTTGACCCAAAAAGCAGAAGTTCGAGGTTCGAGGTTCGAAGAACCAAAAACCACGAGACTTCTTAAGCCAATGCCATAAATTCTTGCTGTGTAGTTTTGAGAGAGCTTAAAGGTGTAAGTCATAGAGGTAAGGGGTACCTAACGCTTAACCCCTATCGTCTAACGCCTAAACAAATTTCCGGTGACCATAACGGTGAGGATACACCCGTTCCCATGCCGAACACGGCAGTTAAGCTCACCTGTGCCGATGGTACTTGGGGCTTCGCCCCTGGGAGAGTAGGTCGTCGCCGGAGCTAATTTTAAGATAGCGACTAAGTGTCGCTATCTCTGTTCCTCGATAGCTCAACGGTAGAGCATCCGGCTGTTAACCGGAGGGCTGTAGGTTCGAATCCTACTCGGGGAGCCAAAAGCCGCGTATCTTATGATACGCGGCTTTTTTTGCGATTCTTACTTCTAACTTATTGGCTAGTCTCAAACTATTCACATCCAACTTTGGAACTATCCCCGTGGCACTGAGCAACCTCTTGCCGTGGGACCACCGGAACTGTGTATCTATAGGATGCACGGTCATTATTTTGCAGAAAAATATTTAGGGGAAAGAATATTAAAGAAATCATATAAAAATAAAATATGTTTTCACTATATGACTTTATATCGTTGATTTTGGTTGTTGCATAAAACAACCAGGTCAGTGGTATACTTTGGTTAAGGTAAGACAAAGTCAAAGTTAAAGTAAGATAAGATGCCTGCCGGGGAGTGATCTTTATTTAATGGGAAGCATAAGTGCATTAATAGAAAGATACTTAAAGGATATGTTAGCGGGAAGTGAAAGTGGGCATATTGAAATTCAAAGAAATGAACTGGCTGTGAAGTTTAGCTGTGTTCCGTCCCAAATAAATTATGTTTTATCAACAAGGTTTAGCATTGAGCGGGGTTACATTGTTGAAAGCCGCCGCGGCGGCGGTGGTTATGTTCGAATAAAAAAAGTTCCTTTCTCCGAGGAACTAAATGTAATCCAAGAAATTTGTAGTTTTGTAGGGAATGCCATAGCGGAACAGCCTGCCCGGGGGATTATTGATAGGCTCGGGAGTGAGGGAGTGCTCTCAGATCGTGAGGCAGCCATTATCAAGACTGCAATAAGCAGGCAGGTATTACTCCTGGGACTGCCTGCCAGAGACCAACTGCGAGCGAATATATTAAAAAATATCTTAATTACCGTTCTTAAGGATTGCTAGCCATTGGGGGTGTATATTGTGCTTTGCGAAAAATGCCATGAGAATGAGGCTGCTGTTCATTTTACTGAAGTTATCAATGGCAAAAAAAGGGAAATGCATTTATGTGAGTCTTGTGCCAGTGAGTTGCAGCCTGAAGGCTTTAGTTTTATGCCTCAGATTAACTTTCACAATTTTCTAGGTGGTTTAATGGGTCATAATGTGGGGCCCGGGAGTTTTACCAAAACTGCCACCAAAGACCTTAGCTGTGAGGTTTGCGGGCTATCGGAAAAAGAATTTGCCCGGCGCGGGTTGCTGGGATGTGGTGAGTGCTACGAAAGTTTTAAGCATACTTTAGATTCGTTGGTAAAGCGGATCCACGGTACAAACGAACACAACGGCAAATTGCCTGAAAGGTCCAGTGACCGAGTTAAATTGGTTAAAGAGATTGAATCGCTGCGTAACCAATTAAGGCAGGCGGTTGAAGCCGAGGAATTTGAACGTGCGGCCCAATTACGGGATTCAATAAGGGACGTGGAAAAGCGTTTAGAACAGGAGGGATAGCAAATGGCTCTTAAGGACACAGTTAGCAGGGCTTATAGTAATTGGATGGCAGGTTCCGGACCGGAAAACGACATTGTGATCAGTAGCCGTATACGTGTCGCCCGTAATATGTCGCACTTTGCTTTTCCACATATGCTATCCCTTGAAAAAGCCGAAGAAGTTATTCATGCGCTGACATTGGCCCTGGAAAATAAGGATTTAAAATTCTCCTCGGGGCATCTTGAAGTCAGTAGAATGAGTGAATTAAGTCCCGTGGAAAGGCAAATACTAGTGGAAAAACACCTTATCAGCCCGGACCTTTTAAAAGGCCATGAGAAAAAGGCAATTGCTCTCCGAGACGATGAAGTATTAAGCATAATGGTTAATGAAGAAGATCATTTAAGAGTCCAAAGTCTACTTCCAGGACTACAACTTGAATCAGCCTGGGATCAAGTGAATAGATTGGACGATGAGCTGGAAAAAACATTGGATTATGCTTTTTCAGAGCGCCTTGGCTATTTGACGGCGTGTCCTACCAATGTGGGCACCGGACTGAGGGCTTCCGTGATGGTTCATCTGCCTGGGCTTGTGCACACTGACCAAATTAAGGGTGTGCTGAATACCGTATCTAAAATTGGCCTTACAGTACGTGGGTTATACGGTGAAGGTACCGAAGCTGCCGGCAACCTATTTCAAATTAGCAATCAGGTCACGCTTGGACATAGTGAAAACGAAATAATTCAAAATATTGTCTCTGTCACCAAGCAGTTACAAGAGCGGGAAAAGACCGCCCGTAAAGCGCTTTACAATGAGCGTAGGAGTCAGCTGGAAGATCGTATCGGAAGGTCATATGGCATTCTTAAATATGCACGCATACTTTCAACTGATGAAGCCATGAAACGATTCTCAGACTTGAGATTAGGCATAGACCTTAATATTATAACAGATACAAAGCCGGAACTCGTTACAGAGTTAATGGTGCTAACCCGGCCGGCATTCTTGGTTAGTAAAGCAGGTTCTGATATGACGGCCTTTGAACGCGATGTTAAACGCGCCGAATTAGTCAGGAATAAATTGAAAGGTAAATCAAATTAGTTTTAGAAACGCTGAGGAGGTGTATGTCATGTTATTTGGCAGGTTTACGCAAAGGGCGCAAAAAGTTCTGTTTTTGGCCCAGGAAGAGGCACGAGGACTAAATTATCCATATGTGGGAACTGAACATATTTTATTAGGTTTAATTAGGGAAGGTGAGGGAGTTGCCGCTAAGGTACTTGGTGGAATGGACATTGATGCAGATACAGTGCGGCAAAAGGTAGAACAGGCAGTTGAAAAGGGAGATGGTAATGCCACCGGTGAAGTGGCATTAACCCCGCGGGCAAAAAAAGTCTTAGAATTAGCTGTAGACGAGGCGCGACGTATGGGTACCAATTATGTAGGAACCGAGCACTTACTGCTGGGGTTGATTCGTGAGGGAGAAGGTATAGCGGCCAGGGTACTTACCGCATTAGGCGCTGATCTTAATAAGGTCCGTCAAGAAGTAATGGAAATGCTTGGAGGACCCGCACAACAGCCTGACGGGCAGGCCCGCGGGCATCAAAGAGGAAAGGGTAAAACCGACAATTTGGATCAGTTTGGGCGGGATTTGACTATACTGGCTAAGGAAGACAAGATGGACCCGGTGGTAGGAAGAGATAAAGAAATAGAGCGAGTTATACAGATATTAAGTCGCCGGACTAAGAACAATCCGGTGTTGCTTGGCGAGCCGGGAGTCGGAAAAACTGCCATTGCCGAGGGACTGGCGCAGCGAATTATTAACGGCAATGTGCCTGAGGTTCTTACCGATAAACGTCTTGTTACGTTGGACCTGGCCTCCCTGGTGGCGGGCACAAAATACCGGGGCGAATTTGAAGACAGGCTGAAAAAAGTGATACAGGAAATTACAGCAGCAAATAATATAATTGTATTCATCGATGAGCTGCATACTTTAATCGGTGCTGGTGCGGCAGAGGGGGCAATTGACGCTGCCAACATTCTAAAGCCTGCACTGGCCAGGGGAGAAATGCAGTGTATCGGAGCCACTACTCTTGACGAATACCGTAAGCACATTGAGCGCGATTCAGCGCTGGAAAGAAGGTTTCAACCCATCACGGTAGATGAGCCTACGGTTGAGGAGACGTTTGCCATCCTACAAGGCCTGAGAGATAGGTACGAGGCCCATCACCGTGTTAGAATAACTGATGAAGCGTTAGATGCGGCAGCTAACTTAGGTGACCGGTATATAAGTGACCGCTATCTTCCGGACAAGGCCATTGACCTTATTGACGAGGCAAGTTCCAGGGTCAGATTGCAGGCTTTCACTGCACCACCCAATGTAAAAGAATTAGAGAAAAAATTGGAGGAAGTTACTAAGGAAAAAGAAGCGGCTGTAAATAACCAGGAATACGAGGCAGCTGCCCAGATGCGGGACCAGGAAACAAAGCTTAAGTCTGAATTGGAGACAAAAAGAAAGGAATGGAAAGAAGGGAACGGGGAAGAAGAATTAGTGGTAGATGAAGAAGCTATTGCCCACATAGTATCCAGCTGGACCGGGGTACCCGTGCAAAAGCTGGCTCAAAAGGAATCTGAAAAGCTGCTTAAGATGGAGGAGGTCCTGCACCAGCGGCTAATCGGTCAGGATGAGGCTGTTAGTGCCGTTTCCAGGGCCATACGGCGCGCTAGGGCCGGTTTAAAAGACCCTTCAAGGCCCATTGGGTCCTTCGTTTTCCTGGGGCCAACCGGGGTAGGTAAAACAGAGTTGGGCCGGGCACTGGCTGAATCGTTGTTTGGCGATGAAGATGCCATGGTCAGGATTGACATGAGTGAATATATGGAAAAACACACCGTCAGTCGTTTGGTGGGGGCTCCACCGGGATACGTGGGCTATGATGAGGGAGGACAGCTGACAGAGGCTGTGAGGAGAAAACCTTATTCAGTTGTGCTTTTGGATGAAATTGAAAAAGCCCACCCGGATGTGTTTAATGTGTTGCTACAGGTGTTAGAAGATGGCAGGTTAACCGAGGCCAAGGGACGCACCGTTGATTTTCGCAACACTGTAATTATTATGACCAGTAATGTGGGTGTGCAGATGATTAAAAAGGTAGGGGCGTTGGGGTTCAAAACAGAGACGGATAAAGACAGTGAATATGAGCGTATGAAGAAAAATGTGTTTGATGAACTGCGTAAGACGTTCCGGCCGGAGTTCCTTAACCGGATTGATGAAACTATTGTTTTCCACCAGCTTAGCAGGGAAGATATTCGTAAAATAGTGGACTTAATGGTTAAAGAAGTGGAAGAAAGAATGGCTGAGCACAAAATTAATATCGAGGTTTCCCATGAGGCCAGAGATTTGATGGCCAAAGAGGGCTTTGACGAAACTTATGGCGCGCGGCCGCTCAGGCGGGTTATCCAGAAGCAGATAGAAGACAGATTATCGGAAGAGCTCATTAAAGGAACTTTGAACAATGCAGAAAAAGTAATTGTAGAAGCGGAAAACGATAAGATTGTTGTTCGACCCGTTCAGCCCGATGGAAAGGAAATTCCAGCTGAAAATGAGCAAGATAGCTCCGGTAGTGGGGACTGGGTACATTAAAACAGAGAATCAGCGGAAATATTTCCGCTGATTCTTATTATCGTTATGCCATCTAAAGGTATACCTTGTAGCCGGCATAAGCAAATGATATAATGTGACTTATTAGTGTCTGGGAGTATTTACATGGCGCGCAAACAAACTTTTTTTTGTCAAGAGTGTGGGCATAGCTCTCCTCGCTGGCTGGGTAAGTGTCCGGCATGTGCAGCTTGGAACAGCTTCATTGAAGAAACAGTAAATAGTAAAAGCTGTGCAGGATATACCCATTTAGAACGGGTGGCTCCACAGCCCATAACTGAAGTTGCCCCCTTAAGTGAAAAACGGTTTTCACTGGGGATACCGGAATTCAATCGGGTTATGGGAGGCGGCGTTGTGCCTGGTTCTCTTATATTGGTTGGTGGGGATCCCGGCATTGGAAAATCAACCATCTTGCTGCAAGTTGCTGCTAAAGCAGCCGCTGACTTGGGCATTATTTTATACGTATCCGGTGAAGAATCTATGTCTCAGGTGAGACTTAGAGCTGAAAGGCTTGGTATTCTCGAGCAAAACGTCTTTTTGGTAAGTGAAACGGAAATAGCGGTAATTGAAAAGTATATCCGTGAACTTTCCCCTAAACTGGTTATCATTGATTCCATCCAGACCATGTTTTGCCCGGAAGTTTCTTCCGCACCGGGCAGTGTTACCCAGGTAAGAGATTGTACTGCCAGGTTAATGAAATTAGCAAAGAACAGTGCTACTTCTGTGGTGGTTGTAGGACATGTTACGAAAGAAGGTATGCTTGCGGGCCCGAGAGTTCTTGAGCATATGGTGGATGTAGTGCTTTACCTGGAAGGGCAAAGACATCAGGGTTTCAGGTTGTTAAGAGGGGTTAAGAACCGGTATGGCTCTACAAACGAAGTGGGAGTCTTTGAGATGAGTAATTCCGGGTTAGCTGAAGTCTCCAACCCGTCTGCACTGTTTATGATGGCCCACCCTGGTGGTGAGGTTCCCGGCGCAGTGGTTGTACCCACAATGGAGGGTACAAGGCCGTTGTTGGTAGAAATTCAGGCTTTGGTCTGTTCGACCAGTTTGGGTGTACCCAGGCGCATGACAACCGGAGTGGATCATAACAGGGCAGCCCTTATTATGGCCGTATTGGAGAAGCGCGCGGGAATGCACATGGGAAGTAATGATGCGTATGTAAATGTGGTAGGTGGCGTTAAAATTGATGAGCCTGCAGTAGATTTAGGCATTGCTGTCTCGTTGGCCTCAAGTTTTAAGGACCGACCGGTTGAATCCGGATTGGTAGTAATGGGTGAAATTGGTTTGACCGGGGAAATACGTTCTATTACGGGTATAGACAGACGGGTTAGTGAAGCAAAGCAGTTGGGGTTTACACAGTGCTTGGTGCCCTCTCCGGATGCTAACTTGGCTCGTATTAAAGGTATAAAGGTTGAGGGTGTACGCACAGTCGTCGATGCAATTGATCGTGCACTAAAGGTGTGAGGTGAAAACTTGAAGGAAGATAAGACTGAAGATAAGTTGTCAAGAGTATTAAGAATGGTTGCCCCGGGAACCGGCCTCCGGGATGGTCTTGAAAACATACTGCGGGCAAAAACCGGTGCATTGATTGTAATAGGTGACGGTCCGGAGGTAATGGAAATTGCCGAGGGTGGCTTTGCGGTAAATGCCGATTTTACTCCGGCCAACCTTTACGAATTGGCAAAAATGGATGGGGCCATAATCTTAAACGGGGATGCTAAAAAGATAATTGCGGCCAATACTCAATTAATACCTAACTTGAGCATACCTTCCAGCGAGACCGGTATTCGCCACCGCTCGGCCGAAAGGGTGGCCAAGCAAACGGACGCCATGGTTATTTCCATATCACAGAGGCGGGGAGTTATTACCATCTACAGGGGGAACTTTAAATACGTTCTGCGTGACCTGAGTGTTATTTTAGCCAAGGCCAACCAAGCAGTTCAAACCCTCGAGAAATATAGGTCAGCCCTAGATACAGTTGTAGCGCAACTCAGTATTGTTGAATTTGACGAAGCTGTAACGTTGTTTGACGTAGCTAAGGCCATTCAAAGGGTAGAGATGGTATTGAGGGTTGTTAAAGAGATTGAGCGATACATAAGTGAGTTAGGTATTGAGGGCAGACTGATTAGTATGCAGTTAGAGGAATTGGTTGCCAATGTGGAAGACGAAGGCCTCTTTATTATCAGAGATTATTTTACCGCGGTGGATGATAAAACGGCCGACAGTGTATTGGAAATGATAGGAAGTTGGCCCGCCGAAGATTTGTTGGATCTATCCCTAATTGCCCGCGCACTTGGATATCCAGGCAGTTCTAGTATTTTAGATCAGAATGTTGCTCCCAGGGGATACCGTATTTTAGAAAAGATTCCCAGACTGCCGTCACCGGTTATTGAAAACCTGGTCAGGCAATTCGGAAGTCTGCAAAAAATTATGAACGCGTCCATTGAGGAGTTGGACGCAGTGGAAGGTATCGGTGAGGTCCGGGCGCGTTCCATAAAAGAAGGTCTTTTAAGGTACCGGGATCAGTTAATGCAGGAAAGACATGCATAATAGCAATTAAAAGCGTGAGGACTGGCTCTTCACGCTTTTAATTTTATCTAATGCTGTAGGAAAGTATTAAAAGCGCACGCATACAGTGCCCGGAACGGTGATGCCCGGAATGGGTATAAAAATATTCTAACTTTATTTTCACCTTCTTAAAAGCAGGATTCTATTGCTTGAGTGTAGAATATAATATATACTGAGAATTTATGCTAGGTTGTATACCCCCAATGTCTGTAGTTGTTTTTGCTCTTTGATGATTACATCCAACAGGTCAACATCCAGTATATTACAAAGGGCAGCCAAATAAAAAAGTGTTTTTCCCACTTCTGTTTCCACCACTTCTCTGCATGCCGGACACATGGTTCCTTTAATGTGTGAATCTAAGATATCCTTTAAATCGGCCAGAGACGCTTCGCATGGTATTTCTTTTTTACAGGCGTTTATTTTAATACACCCGCAAGAAGTAACGGCTTTGATTATGGAGCGATTCAGCCGTGCGTTGCATTCCTGAGTCTTAGTTAGGATGTCCAGAATACTGCGGTGACACAATAGTACATCGGAAACCGTGTCCTGGAGGTTTGAGTAAGCAATGTCTTTAAGCAAACGGTTTCACTCCTTTTTTGGGGCCGTATAGTATGGCAATGCTTTGCTAGTAATTATACAAATGTGATGCTTGTCCTGTCAAACGGCAGCCGAATAAAAATTAGTGTTGACAGCCCAGTGAAGCTATGCTAAAATGTTTGGTTCATTTGACAGGTGTCAGTTTTTATGATACAATCTTAAGGCAATAGGTGAAGGAGGGGCCGATAATTGTTTAATATAGGTGACAAGGTGGTATACCCCATGCATGGCGCGGGAGTTATTGAATCCATAGAGGAAAAAGAAGTTTTGGGTGAAAAACGCCAATACTATATCCTCAGGCTTCCTGTTGGTGACATGAAAGTAATGATACCTATATCAAATTGTGATGGTGTCGGTTTAAGATCTGTAGTTACCCGCGACGAGGTGCAAAAAGTTTTCAGGATTCTTAAAGGCCAGGGTAGCATCATGTCAACCAATTGGAACCGCCGCTACCGTGCTAATCTAGATAAGATTAAAAGCGGAAACATCTATGAGGTTGCAGAAGTTGTGCGTAACTTAATTCAGAGAGATCAAGAGAAAGGATTATCCTCCGGGGAGAAAAAGATGTTGGAAAATGCACGCCAGATATTAATCAGCGAATTGGTACTGGCAACTGAAATGGAAGAGGAAAAGGCCCAATCTCTGCTGGATAAGGTTTTTGCTTAAATTGAAAATGCGTCAGGCCACCTGGCGTATTTTTTATGCCTATTTTTTTATATAAATGCAACAAAATTCGTCACGGTTTCTGTTGCTGGCATTTTGCATAGGGCATATAATAGAGTTTGTAACCACGCCTGCTGAGAGAGGGGGTGAATTTGTGGTCAGAAAGGTTCCTTATTTTGTTTTAGTAATACTTTTCGCCCTGGGAGGGGCATACACAGGGTTGACCCTGTTAAGTTATAATCTCGTTCCCATGGTTGAAACCGTATCTTGGATGCGATTTGGAATTTTGGGAGCATCCAGTGTTTTAGGACTTATTTTGGGTGTATTTTTATCCCCATGGATTATTCGTGGCGCCGTATGGGTTACTGTAAGGCTGGAGCAGATATTACAGAAAACTCCTACGCAAGACCTTTTAACCGGCGCTATAGGCTTAATTATTGGACTCATAATTGCCAATTTAATTGGTTCTATGCTAGCTGATTTTGGGTGGATTGGTAAAGGATTATTGATTATTTCTACTATCCTTTTAGGGTATCTGGGACTGAGTGTTAGTGTAAAAAAAAGGGAAGAAATTTGGAGCGTCTTTAGCAGTTTCCCCAAGTTTGTTGGTAAGGAGAAGCACGCAAAGAATGATGTTAAACAGAATTTTTCCAAAGTTGTTGATACCAGTGTTATTATTGACGGCCGGATAGCGGATTTGTGTGTAAGTGGATTCATAGAAGGGACATTGATTGTTCCTACTTGTGTGCTGGAAGAGTTAAGGCATATTGCCGATTCACCAGACTTATTAAAACGCAATCGAGGTCGGCGGGGTCTTGATATTTTAAACAAAATGCGCAAAGATGAAAATATAAACGTGCAGATCTATGAAGATACGAGTGGTCTAGAAGATATTCCTGAAGTTGATGCCAAGCTGGTTAAGTTGGCCCAGCGTTTGAGCGCAAAAATTGTGACCAATGATTATAATTTAAACAAAGTGGCCGAATTACATGAAGTAAAAGTTTTAAATATCAACGAGCTTGCCAACGCTGTAAAGCCGGTAGTACTGCCAGGCGAGGAGATGTTCGTTCAGGTAGTAAAGGACGGCAAGGAAATGGGACAGGGCGTAGCCTATTTGGACGACGGTACAATGATTGTTGTAGACGGTGGTAAGAGGTATATGGGACAGAATATTACTGTATTGGTTACCAGTGTTCTCCAGACGGCAGCCGGTCGCATGATTTTTGCAAAACCTAAAGGGGTAAACGGCAAAAATGCGTCGGTAAATGGCGCAGGGCAATATGCAGAGGTGAATATGCTTGGATAATGTTATAGCCATAATTCCGGCTGCAGGGACAAGTAAACGCATGGGGGCAGGGGTTGACAAACAACTCCTGTCCCTTTGTGGTCAGGCGGTGCTTGAACGCTCTATAAGGGCTGTATCGGCAGCTAAAAGTGTGGACGGTGTTATTTTGGTCGTTAAGCCGGGTGAAGAGCCCTTTTTCCTTTCCTGGTCGGAGAGATTTGATGGTATGGTAAAAGCAATTGTTGCCGGTGGTGCCCAGCGGCAACAATCTGTATGTAACGGCCTCAGTGCCGTACCTGATGATGACGCTGTTGTGGTCATTCACGACGGCGCCAGGCCACTGGTGTCTCCGCAGCTAGTGAACGATGTGGTGGGTGCGGCTAGGATCCGGGGAGCGGCAACGTTGGGCGTTCCGGTAAAAGATACCGTCAAAAAAACTGGGGAGGATAACCAGGTGATAGAGACGGTGCCAAGGGACAAGCTGTGGTTGGTGCAAACTCCGCAGGCTTTTCAGGTTAACGTTATAAAGGATGCACATAGGTGGGCACAGCAGCATGGGTGCCATGGGACAGACGATGCCTCACTGGTTGAAGCATACGGTAGTCCGGTGACCATGGTGTATGGGTCTTATGAAAACATTAAGGTCACTACACCAGAGGATATGATCTTGGCGGAGGCGCTTTTAAAAGCAAAGTAATTTTAGGCCCAAATAAGAGGCCACAATTGGCTGCGTTAGCCGTTAAGGGGGAAGTAGTTTTGCGTGTAGGTTTCGGGTATGATGTGCACAAGTTAGTAGATGGGCGCCCCCTTGTTCTGGGCGGGGTAACTATACCTTTTGCAAAAGGACTGGATGGGCACTCTGATGCTGATGTGCTGGTTCATGCGATCATGGATGCACTGCTCGGGGCAGCTGGAAAAGGTGATATTGGGTTGCATTTCCCACCTTCCGAACCTAAATTTAAAAATATATCCAGCTTGCGGCTGCTTAGAGATGTGCGCTCAATGACAGAAGAAGCCGGGTGGCGGGTGGTTAATATTGACTGCGTTATTGTGGCCCAGGCACCTAAAATGGCTACGCATATTCCGTTCATGAAAACTAATATTGCAGATGTGCTAAAAATACAGGAACATGCGCTCAATATAAAGGCTACCACCACTGAAGGGCTCGGGTTTGCCGGACATGGTGAGGGGATAGCAGCTTATGCGGTGACGTTACTTACCGGCAGGTAGAATATCATCTTGGGTGAAGCAGGAAAAGTCAAAAGTTGCCACCCATAATGGCCAATGTTATAATTGTTCGTAATGTTGTGTTTTAGGAGGAGTCTGGATTGAGTAAGACAAGAGTTCGTTTCGCACCTAGCCCAACGGGGCCATTACATATTGGCGGTGCTCGTTCCGCGTTGTTTAACTGGCTTTATGCTCGTCATAGCGGAGGAGAATTTATAGTCAGGATTGAAGACACCGATCTGGATCGGTCAAAGCGGGAATTTGAAGAAGAGATCTTGTTGTCCCTGCGCTGGTTGGGACTTGACTGGGATGAAGGTATTGAGGTAGGCGGGCAAAACGGCCCTTACCGGCAAACTGAAAGATTGGATATATACCGGGAGGTGGCCGAAAAGCTCCTGCAAACAGGGCATGCCTATCATTGCTATTGTACCGAAGAAGAGCTTGCTGCAGAGCGGGAAGCTTTCATGGCTAAGGGAGAGCTTCCTAGGTACGGAGGTCGGTGCCGGGACTTATGCCAGGCGGACAGGGAAAAACTAGAGGCCGAAGGGAAGAGGCCGGTATTACGCTTTAAGGTACCTGAGGACCGTATAATCTCTGTTAACGATATGGTTAGAGGGAAAGTAGATTTTGCATGTGAAGGTATTGGAGATTTCATAATAGTGAAGTCAGATGGAATTCCTACTTATAATTTTGCTGTGGCAGTTGATGACCACCTGATGGAGATAAACCATGTAATTCGCGCGGAAGAACATCTTCCGAATACCCCACGGCAGATATTAATTTACGAAGCACTGGCCTGGGAAACCCCGTCCTTTGCTCATATTTCTCTGATTCTTGGTAAAGACCGGGCAAAAATGAGCAAGCGCCACGGTGCAACGTCCTTGGAACAATATAGAAAACAGGGATATTTACCTGAAGCATTATTTAATTTCCTTTCCCTTTTGGGGTGGTCGCCAGGGGGAGAAGATGAAGTTCTCTCCACAGAAAGTATTGTTGAACAATTCCAATTGGATAGAGTTTCTAAAAGCCCGGCCGTATTTGATTTGGATAAATTGAATTGGATTAACGGTTTTTATATCAGGCAAAGCCCTCTCGATAAAATAGTTGAACTTGCCTTACCTTATCTGAAGGAAGGCGGTTATGTACCTGAAGAACTCACCGGGCAGGATGAGGTTCAATTCAGGGCAATGATATCAGTAGTACGTAATTACCTCAGTAATCTGGCTGAAATAACCGATCATGTGGAAATATTTTACAAAGACCCCACATACGAGGAAGAGGATATGCAGGCGGTTTTAAAACAAGATCAGGTATCACAAGTGCTTAGTGCTGTTCGACAAAGGATAACTGATGCGGGCCTTATGAACGAAGAAAGTGCTAAAGCAATGATCAAAAAGTTGCCAAAAGAACTTGGTATCGGTGGTAAAAAAGTGTTTATGCCCCTGCGGGTTGCATTAACGGGGCACACTCAGGGACCGGAACTATACCAGGTAATACCTGCTTTAGGTATGGAAAAAACGTTAAAACGCTTAGATAAGGCTGTAGCCGTTGCATCTTCAACCTAGGTATCATTGGTAATTTATTACATGGTCGCAAAAAATTTTGACAGGATCAATGTAATTTAGCTTTATTTTGCGTTATTTAGCTAGTAAAGATTAATCTTTTTTTTGACGGGATCAACGAGATTTTTGGGATAGAGATTAAAAGCAAAAAGGAAAGAAAAGGCAAACACATTAGACAGGATTACAGGATTCGAAGGATAAGGGATTAAAAGATAGCTTTAAAATAGCCAATTGGTTATAGGTTAAGCTTTAAAGAGTTTAGCAAGAGTTAATGTGGATAATTAAAAATATAACAAACCGCCAAGACAAATTAATACTAATAAATATTGTATGTGAAGAAATAATGAAGGAAAACAAGAAAAGCTAAAAATCCTGTTGATCCTGTTAATCCTGTCTAAGAAAACACCCCAAAGAAATACCCCAAAATGTTTTCCTATCAAAACTCACACAAACATTATACTCAAACCAGTACGAAAAACTACATTTTTAGTAAAAAAAGTGCCCACAAGTTATAACTAAACTTGTGGGGAAGTAACAGGCAAACCGGGCCAGAGGGGGTTCCAATGGTGCTTAAGCGCATTCGCAAAGAAATACAGGCTGTTTTTGACCGGGACCCGGCAGCTAAATCATTACTGGAAGTTATACTGTGCTATCCCGGACTGCATGCTATCTTAATGCACCGGGTAGCCCATTTTTTTTACCGGCGAAAAATGTTTTTGATGGCCAGAGTTATTTCCCAAATTTCCCGCTTCTTCACCCAGATAGAAATTCACCCCGGGGCTAAGATAGGGGAAGGCTTATTTATCGACCACGGTGCAGGAGTTGTCATCGGGGAAACAGCAGAAGTGGGAAATAATGTTACCATTTACCAGGGGGTTACCCTTGGCGGTACAGGCAAGGAAAAAGGTAAACGCCATCCCACAGTCGGTAATCATGTTGTGATTAGTACGGGTGCCAGGATACTGGGCTCATTCAGCGTGGGAGATAATAGTAAAATCGGGGCAGGCTCAGTGGTCTTGAAACCGGTTCCTCCCAATAGTACGGTAGTAGGTGTGCCCGGAAAAGTTGTGGCCCAGGACGGTGTGAGAATTGAAAAGGCGGAACAGCCTTTAATTGACCTGCGTCATGATGAACTGCCCGATCCTGTGGCAGAAATGATGCTGGCCATGCAGCGGCAGATAGATGGACTGGAAAAGCAAGTTAAAGAGTTGCGAAAACAACCAAAAGGGTAATTTAAAAAAAGCATAAAGGGGGTTAAAGTTTTGCTGTTGTATAACACCCTCACCAGGCGGAAAGAAGAATTTAAACCCAGTCAACAGAATAAGGTCTCCATGTATGTCTGTGGTCCAACTACCTATAACTATATCCATTTAGGCAATGCCCGTCCCCTGGTGTTTTTTGATACTGTGCGACGTTACTTCACTTACAAAAAATATGATGTCCATTATATTCAAAATTTTACTGATATTGATGATAAGATAATAAAGCGGGCCAAAGAAGAAAATGAGGACCCGTTGGCTCTCGCGTCACGCTTTGTTGAAGAATATTACCAAGACGCAGATGCCTTGAACGTTAAACGGGCCGATGTTCACCCCAAGGTTTCGGAACACCTCAAAGAGATTATTGAAATGATCGCGGCCTTGATTGAAAAAGGTTATGCGTATGTTATTAACGGCAATGTATATTATGATGTAAGTGAATTTGAGGGGTACGGGAAACTATCCGGGCGTATGCTGGAAGATATGCAGGCTGGTGCAAGGGTTGAGGTGGATAGCAGGAAAATTGATCCCATGGACTTCGCGCTTTGGAAAGCGGCAAAGCCAGGGGAACCGTCATGGGATAGTCCTTGGGGTAAGGGACGTCCGGGGTGGCATATTGAATGTTCTGCCATGTCCCTAAAATACCTGGGCTCTGAATTTGATATCCATGGGGGGGGGTATGATCTGATTTTCCCCCATCACGAAAATGAGATTGCCCAGTCCGAGGCGGCAACAGGCAGACCCTTTGCCCGTTACTGGATGCATAACGGCTTTATAACCGTAAAAGAGGAAAAGATGAGCAAATCTCTTGGTAACTTTTTTTTGGTTAGAGAGGTTTTAGAAAAGTTTCCACCTGAATTAGTTCGTTTTTATCTTCTAAGTACGCACTATCGCAGTCCATTAGATTTTGATCATGAAAAATTAGAATCCACCGGCAGAGGGCTGGAACGGATAAAAACAAGTATTCGGTTGCTTTATGAGGCACAGAAAAAAGATAGTGCCTCGGAAAACAGTGAAAATAAATTAAAGCAAAGGCTGGATGAATTTAAAAGAGCCTTTGACTCAGCTATGGATGATGATTTTAATACGGCTCTGGCAGTAAGTGTTTGGTTTGACATGACCAGGGAGGTAAATTCGTGTTTGCGAGAAGGTACTTATTCCCGTGCGGATCTGGAAAGGTCTATGGATTTATTCCGTTCTTTCAATAGTGTGCTAGGTATTTTTAAAGAGGATGCTGCCGGCAAACTGCAGCTAGACCGGAGTTCAAAAGGGGATGGCCTTTCGGAAGGCTTAATGGAGCTTATGCTTGAAATTAGGCAAGATGCTCGAAAAAACAAAGATTTTGCCACTGCGGATAAGATCCGTGATTCTTTAAACAAAATGGGAATTATAATCGAAGATACCCCGCAAGGGTCACGCTGGAAAATACAGGAGTAGTTAAATGCAACAGCTGTTTAAACCTCAAATAGACCCGGCAGGGCATTCTCCGCTGGAGCTTGCGTACCTAGGTGATGCCGTTTATGAATTGCTTGTGAGGCAGCACCTGGTGCGCAAAGGTGCGAACAAAATGAACAGGCTGCATCGGCAGGCGGTAAAATATGTGCGGGCAGACACCCAGGCTAAAGTGCTGCATGCTTTAGAAAAAGATCTGAATTCCCGGGAACAGAACATTGTTCGCCGAGGGAGAAATGCAAAATCCGGACACGTTCCCAAGCATGCCAGGGTTATTGATTATCGTTACAGTACCGGTTTCGAAAGCCTGGTGGGTTATTTGTATCTTATTGGTGATGAAGAACGTTTAAGGGATATCATAGAATTGGCCGCCCAGATAGTGCAGGCGGATCAAAAATAAGTTGCATTGAAGTGTGGGTAATGGGAGAGAGTACCTTAAGGGTGGAATTGCTGTATCACACTGAATGCCCGCAAAGGAAGGCCGATGCAGTTGCTGGTTGTTAGTATAGCCAGTGTTTGTTTATATTCACCCTGAGAAGTGGAGATTTTGAGAATGTTGTATGGTGAACGGTATATAGATATTAAAAAGCTAAAAGCATGGGTAAGTAAATGGGATATTAGTAAGGTCATAAATTTAGTTAATAAAAAGGTTGAAGATTCACGGGATGCACAAGAAAAGCTAAAAGAGTTGATGTCATTACAGGTTGAATTTGCTAAATCATTAGGGGATAAATGTGAGGATGATTCATATTACGAGTGCTTAGGCAAAGCTTATCTCCGGCGATAATGGAATGTTATTTTAGATTTGATAACTCCTCTATAAAGTTAGCTAATTTTTATGAGACACTTTTATTCCCTGCAGACATGAGAACCAAAAAGAAACTTGTTAGGGGATATGAACCTGGCTATCAAGAAATTGGAAACATTTTTATAAAGATGGCAGGCTTGTGGCTAATATCGGTGCGAAAAGTGATTTGCTCTGGAGCGTTTTTTATAACGATTTTATTGTTGAAGTTCAAGAAGGCGAATTGATTTCTCCGACGCATACTCACAACCATGATGAATATTTATCTATACAGATATTTAATGCTGATGAGTTTGAAGACGGTGAGCTAGAAAATTACGTTCAAGAAATATTGTATAATTGCTCAATACAACTTGATCTTAACTTTAGGAGAGCTGATGTCCATCTCTGCACAAGGAAGTCGGGGAGGCGGGGGGATACACAATAAATTTTATATACAATAACTTTGAAGATATACCATTACTTTATTATAACTCCACGTTTGACGACATAAGCGCTCGTATAAAGTTTTTAAGCTACTATCAAGTAATAGAGTATTACTATGTTCGGGCGAATAACTTAATGCTGGCAAAAAAAATTAATTGACGCGGGTATCAATGCTTCTTCTTTTGACCCTAAGGTCCTGCAAAAGCTTGTTAAAGAGTACAGCATCGCTAGTAAGGAAAAAGAGGCTATTAAGCTCGTGCTGGGTAGGGCTATTAACGTTGCTGACTTAAAGTCCTGGGTGCAAGCTGAAGCAGGTAGAATGAAAACATATACAAATAGCGATGATGCAGAGCTGAAGGAATTAAATATAAACTTGTCGAATGAAGATAAGGTTATATCAGCTTTGTGCAGGAGAATATATTCTCTGCGGTGTTCTATTGTTCAATCAAAAGCCGATATTAATGAAATGTTCTTCATACCAAATTTAAATGATAGTAAGTTAGTAGATGAAATACCACTAATGGCCTATGTAGCATCAAAGGTTTTAGAGGTTTGGGGAAAGCAAAAAGAGTAACTGCACATAAGGAAGAGATATGTTTTCTGCATATCTCTTCCTTATTATTAAGCCTTACTAACCCTAATGGGGATGGGGCATAAAACCTAGGGAAATTAAGGGATTCCCAGAAGTGCCGGAGTATCGTGAAAACAATGTATTGCTTTGAAGTCAAATAATAGTCGAATTAGATTAGTTGCCTGACTATTAAAAGCTAGCGCCGGTAAGTATAAAACCTTAGACTTGGCAATAGATAAAATGGGTAAATAGTTACTGTTATTGAGAGGAGGAGAACTTTGAGGGTTGCCAATTTTGAAGCGACTGGGTTAGAGAAATTAGAAGCATGGATTGAACGAAACAATTATAACGATATTAATGAGCAGACCTTGAAGCAGGTTTTGCAAACAATTAATATTTCCTTCGTACTGGAGGAAATAGACCGGGTACAAAGCACTTTGATTTGTGAACTAAAAGATTCTTATGTTCAGCAAAGCCAAAGATACGTTACAATGTCCGGAGGGGCTTATATACTGCCGGAACTAGATTATGATGACGGTCAGAAAGCAGTTAAGCTTACAGAAAAAGCTTTTGACCTTTACTGCAGAATGTCAAAGCTAAAGGAAGGTGACTTTAGCGGTAGGCCTAAGGTGCAGCATTACTTGCACGGGATTCCTATTGAGGACGCTCGCTATATACTGCCGCTCTCAACCAAGACTAATGTATGTGTAGCTATGTCAGGGGACAAGCTATTAGAGCTTTTTAGGCTAATTAATGATAAAAAATATGCTGCTATCTTTACGGAGCTTTATAAAGAAATGATGTCAAATTTGCCGGCGGGCCTTGTTAGCTTACTGCATCGCGATAATCATGGGGGCGTTCGTCAAGACCTGGTTAAGGATTTTTATGTTGGATATTTTTCCAAAATCAATACTGAGAACAATCTCGTGCTATTAGAGTGTTTCAGTAACCAAGATATGAAAGTTGGTTTTGGAGCTTTAACCAGCACTTTGAAAGAAGCACCTTCACAAGTAATCAACAAATGGGGACAAGATGCACCAGTTAAGGCCAAGGGTGTTGTCGAGCGAGTGTTGGGGTACGGACACGAAAGTATAGCTGAACAAGCACGAACGACATTTGGAATGATGTGTAGCATGGTGACTTATCACCAGCAGCTGCGGCACAGGCTTTCTCAGAATTTTAGAGAGGAGCTATCTATATTATTGCAGGATAAGGATAGATTGCCCAAAGTGCCTGAGACGATAAAAAACTCGGTTTTTTATCAGGAGTTTCGGGCTTTGGTGGACGAATTCAAGACATTTAGATTGTTTATTGCAACAAAATATGGGCAGGATAAAGCATTGTCTTTCCTGCTCAACTGTGATCAAATTAAACTCATTATATCCTCAAATGCCAGAGCTGATATATCAATGCTGTCAGACCGTACATGCATGAATGCTCAATGGGAGATACGGGAGTTGGCAATTAAAAAGCTTATGTTGTTAAGGACGCTGTCAGATATCCTATATGAAAAAGCTCTACCTTCTTGTGTGCTGGGTAAATGTCGTGAGGGTAAGCTTAGCTGTGGGCAGCAAGCAAAAGTAATAGCACAGTTCGATATGATATTATCACCTTGTAATAACTAGTTTTTGGAGATCAACCTATGCTAAACCTTGACTTGAAAGATTAAGCCCGGTAATATAAGCATCATATTGTCTGGCTATTTAAAATTGGTCCAAAAACTTTGAGTATGTCAGCTTCTATTTTTGGAGAAGGGCAATGAAACGAGAATGAAGTGACTCTTACATATGGCTTTAATATCAACAATTAGTGGCATGAAGTTCCGGTCAGGGGGAATTCTTGTTCGTGAGTAGAGCATTGATAGGTCGTAATCCAGTTAAGGAAGCATTAAAGGCAGATCAACCTTTGAACAAAATCTATATATCCCAGAAACTCTCATCTGGTTCAGCCGGTGAAATAAAGGCCATGGCCAAAGAACGAGGTATTCCTGTACAAGCGGTAGAAAAGCAGCGCTTGGACCAGCTGGCGCAGGGGGGCAACCACCAGGGTGTGGTAGCCGTGGCAGCGGCTAAAGAATATGCTGATTTAGATGACCTTGTGGTGGGAAAGGCGGCCGGCCGGTTCCCGCTCTTGGTGCTGCTTGACGAAATCAACGATCCGCGCAATCTGGGCGCTATACTGCGTACTGCAGATGCAGCGGGTGTGGACGGGGTCGTTATTCCTCGTCGCCGTGCTGTGGCACTTACTTCTGCGGTTGCTAAAACATCCGCAGGGGCGGTTGAGTATGTGCCGGTGGCGCGGGTAACAAACATGGTCAGGACTATGGACTATTTAAAGGAAAAAGGTTTTTGGATTGCCGGTGCTCATGGTACGGGTGAGCAGATTTACTGGGATGCAGACTTTAATGTTCCCCTGGCCATTGTTGTAGGAGGCGAAGATAAAGGGCTGAGCAGGCTTATCCGGAGTAAGTGCGACTTTTTAGTGCAAATGCCCATGGCCGGCCGGGTAGGTTCGCTCAATGCTTCGGTAGCTGTAGCCTTACTGTTGTACGAAGTGCTGCGGCAAAGAAGAAGGGATTAAAAAATGGAGGAATACTTGGTGGTGGACGGGTATAATATTATTTATGCCTGGCCTTATCTGGACAAGATGAAAAATGAAAATCTGGAGCATGCCCGGGATAAATTGGTGGATACTTTGGTCAATTTTTCCGCCCATAATAACTCACATGTATTCGTAGTCTTTGACGCTCACCAGGTCAAAAGCGGTATAGAACATACCGAAGAAAAAGATGGCGTGCGCGTTATATATACCCGGGAAGGTGAAACCGCCGATGCCGTCATTGAAAAAATGGTAGGTGAATTAATTAACCTGGGAAGGGTGTATGTAGTAACGTCCGATTATGATGAACAGCGGTTTATTTTTGGCCGGGGTGCTTATCGTTTGACTCCCAAGGATTTGCAGCAGCGCATTGAACAATGCCGCGAGAAGGAAAAGAAGTGGTCCGAAAAAAGGCCTCCTACAGATAATTACTTGGAAGACCGGTTGGCAGAACACATGCGCGAAATGTTAGAGCAGTGGCGTCGGCGCAAAAAATGAGGGCAGGTTTCTTTTTTGCTTGACGAGCCTTTCACAAGTCATTTATAATATAGCTTGTAAACTAGGTAGTTAGTTGATTTTTCAATATATTATTGAGTTAGGGAAAATTGGCGGGGGGGATATTGTTGAGTCTAAGCGCCCAAAGGGACGTTGTTGAAGACCTTCAAGTAATGGTAGACGAAGAAGTTGTCGAGTTTGCCCGTTCAGGAGATAACATAGCACAGGAATTCTTAATAAATAAATATAAGAATTTTGTTCGTGCTAAAGCCCGTTCCTATTTTTTAATTGGCGCAGATAGGGAAGATATAATACAAGAAGGTATGATTGGACTTTACAAGGCCATACGGGATTTTCGTATGGACAAGTTATCATCTTTTAGGGCTTTTGCAGAGCTTTGTATAACAAGGCAGATTATTACGGCTATTAAAACAGCAACGCGGCAAAAGCATATACCTTTAAATTCCTATGTATCACTGAACAAGCCCATTTACGACGAGGATTCTGACCGAACCCTCTTGGATGTGATATCCGGCTCTAAAGTCACCGACCCTGAGGAATTAATAGTAAGTCAAGAAGAGTTTGATGATATAGAAGAAAAAATGAGCGAAATATTAAGCTCCCTGGAATGGCAAGTGCTGATGTCCTATCTTGAGGGTAAGTCATACCAAGAGATTGCGGAAGACCTTGACCGCCATGTGAAATCAATTGACAATGCACTGCAGCGCGTGAAAAGAAAGTTGGAGCGCTACCTTGAAAAACGAGAGGCATAGTTCGATCTTGCTCGTGCGACTGAAGGTCTGAATATCTGGAAGAGGTGTCCAGGCCCTTCAGTCGCCATAAATTTACAACAAATTGCTGTTGACAACAACTTATCCCTAACGTATAATAAATCTTGTGCCATGCCGGCGTAGCTCAATTGGAAGAGCAGCTGACTTGTAATCAGCAGGTTGCGGGTTCGAGTCCCATCGCCGGCTCCATCAATAAACGGAGGGGTTCCCGAGTGGCCAAAGGGAGCAGACTGTAAATCTGCCGGCTGTCGCCTTCGCAGGTTCGAATCCTGCCCCCTCCACCAAAAAACAATTTCCAAACTTTAAAGCTTGAAACGAATGTTAAGTATATGGTACAATAGTTCTTGCTGACGCGGGGTGGAGCAGTTGGTAGCTCGTCGGGCTCATAACCCGAAGGTCGTGGGTTCAAATCCCTCTCCCGCAACCAGTTCTTTAAATTACTAAGATAAATATAATTACTTGATAAAGAGTATAATGTAGTGGTAAGATTGCTTTGCGAACAACCTTTGGAGAGATGCAGTATAATAGTTCATAGGCTTAATAGTGACGCGGGGTGGAGCAGTTGGTAGCTCGTCGGGCTCATAACCCGAAGGTCGTGGGTTCAAATCCCTCCCCCGCAACCAGTTCTTTAAATTACTAAGATAAATATAATTACTTGATAAAGAGTATAATGTAGTGGTAAGATTGCTTTGCGTACAACCTTTGGGAGAAATGAAGTATAATATTTCATAGGCTAATAGTTGACGCGGGGTGGAGCAGTTGGTAGCTCGTCGGGCTCATAACCCGAAGGTCGTGGGTTCAAATCCCTCCCCCGCAACCAAATGCCGCTATAGCTCAGCAGGTAGAGCGCATCCTTGGTAAGGATGAGGTCACCGGTTCAAACCCGGTTAGTGGCTCCATGTGGCGGAGTAGCTCAGCTGGTTAGAGCACACGGTTCATACCCGTGGAGTCCGGGGTTCAAGTCCCTGCTCCGCTACCAAATTAAGCACTGATCCTATTTTGTAAATGGGACGGTGTTTTTTTTTAAAAAACTAGGCAGGAATTTGAGCAAGCTTATAGAATACCAATGATGCATGAAAATGTAGAAATATGGAAATAGCTTAAAAGTGTGTAACATTTTCACAGATTGATTAAGTGGTCGTAAGGAGGAAAATAAAATGGCCAAGGCAAAATTTGAGCGCAACAAACCGCACGTAAACATTGGAACCATCGGTCACGTAGACCATGGTAAGACCACATTGACGGCGGCAATAACCATTTGTCTGTCCC
>VENG01000047.1 GCA_009711705.1 Bacillota bacterium | reverse complement strand
CAATAAAAATCCCCCCAAACAATTTGCTAAAATTTTAGCATTTTGCTGAGGGGGGATAAATAGATTTGGTTGTTTAATTATGAAAAAACACACCATGATTGTGTAGGTAATTATGTGCAAGTGGACAGATGCCTTATATAAGACACAATAAATGGCTACATGTGAAAGTAAACATCGACGGGTTGGTTAAGGAGTATGCCGTACACCGTCTTGTGGCTGAAGAGTTTATTGAAAACGAGCATTGCCATCCCAATACATATCACAAAAACGATGATATTTATGACAACCATGCCGATAACTTGGGATGGGTAGATAAAAAGACTCTTGGGAAGAAAACGGGTCATAAATCGAAATCTATTCCAGTATTGAAGCTTGATCCGGCTACCGGTGAAGTATTAGACGAGTACAGTAGTATGGCTGAAGCAGGTAGGCACAATTATTTACACAGGGAAACCATTAGGCTTTGCGTAATAGGTGAGCTCAAAACTGCCGGTGGTTTCAAATGGTCTATAGATATTGAATTTTGCAGTGGTTTTTAATTCGCAGTTCAAAGAAAATATTAAGTAATGGGATGGTGTTGAGCTTTGAAAGACTTTGAAGAGTATGTTATTAAAATTGACGGACAATATTGGTGCGGTGATTCGGACGAGCAGTTTGGGCATGTAGGGGCTTTAAGTGGTGGATGGGTTAATATGTGTCCCTATGGAAATATGCTCTACAATCTAAAATTTTCGCCACAAAAGAGCGATGCACGGAAGACATTAGACCCGCCCAGCGCGATGAAAAATATTTTTTTAAAGTTAAAGAAATTTAACAAGATAGAGATAGAGCGTGTTAATTAAGCTTTTTGTGACATCATGTTAATTATGCGACATACTAATAAAATTAAATCTGTGAGGTTATTTATGTTTAGCCCTTATCTTGGCCAGCTGTTGGATGATTTCGTCTTTGTGTTGAATCACATAAGTACAACTGGGGTCCGTACCGCATTTTCTGCATACTATGTCATAAGCAGAATTTAAAGTGTGACATTCGGGACACGAGTAATGCTCGATCATTTCTGCATACCATTTTTCATACCCAACTTTCTTGATGCGTTCCTGAGATTTCCACAGCTCGATTCGATGCGGCAATTGGGCTTGAAATACTTTTAACTCGGCACAAGGATATTCCGTACATTCGCCGCAGAAGTCTATCCCCTTTTCAGCTGCACACTTTGCCATTGTACAATTTTCATTACAGTAAAAACACCGTTTTTCCGACCGGCAACCATGGCATTCTAATTCGTCAACCGGGCGTTGCAAACGTTCTGCAAGCCCTTTAAGCCTTTCTTGATCTTCATTGGTTCCAATAAAGAATTGACAAGCAGGGCAAAACAACCCGCACACGGCGGCAAGTCGTTTGTCTGGTTTATTCATATCTTTTCCTCCTTATGTGTTTTATAGGTTTTATATTGTAATAATTTCCACGGGAAATTAAATAACCCTTTTCTATTTGTATTTCGTAAAAAAATATCCAAACTGTTACACATCACAAAGAAGTTACGCAACATGTCCAGATAGGAGGAGTGACTACAATGTTGCGATTTTTTGTAGGTATCATTTGTCTAGCTCTGGCCATAATTTGGTTGCCATGGCTTGGGCCGTAAATTTCCGGTTAAGTTAGTAAAAATACTAAAGTAAATAAGTGTAGGATATAATAACATTACCTTCGCGAATTACCTTCATGATAAAAGATAGGAAGAGACTTTTAACCGCCGTTAGTTGGCGGTTTTTTTTTGAGGAAAAAATAACGCGGAAGGAGGAGCCCATGGAAGTTTTTGGCGTGTGCTCTTTGTGGAATCAGTGCTGCGAAGTAATGAAATGTATACATTCAGGCACAGATCAAATTCCTGCAGTAGAATGGGAGCGGGCATGTACCACGGCAAATAAATACAAAAAAGGTATAAACTATTTTAAACCTACCAAAGCCATAGAAGCAGCGGATATGCCAATGATTTTAATCGTTGATGGCAATTCCATAATTCATAAAGCATTCTATGGTACGCCCATGTTAAGGGCACCGGATGGAAGACCTACAAATGGTGTATACGGTGCCCTTCGCACCCTCGTAGCTGCAGTTATGGCCCGAAAGCCTACACACTTAATTGTCGCTATGGACTGGCCGGCTAAAACATTTCGCCATCAAATTTTCCCGGAATATAAAGCAAACAGGAAAAAAAGTCCTGAAGATTTAACCTTACAATTGCCTTTAGCAAGAGAAGCCATGCAGAAACTGAAAATTCCCTATGTCGAAGTTAAAGGGTACGAAGCTGACGATGTAATCGGTACAATTGCGAAAAAGGCATTTGATGATAACTTTCGCGTGGAGATTCTGACAAGTGACAAAGATTGTCTTCAGTTAATAAACGAAAAAACAACTCACTAACTTTGCATATGATCTAAACAACCAACTGACCGACATTCAATATGACGATAACCGGCAGGTTGCGTTCAGCTATGACCCCCGGGGTTACATGACCGGCTTTACCGACTGGCTGGGTGAGAACAGCTTTGAGCTGGACCCTCTGGGCCGCATCACCAGGGTTACCGATTTCGCCGGCCGGGTGCAGGAATACACCTGCCACCGGACAAAAACAAAGCCAAACTTACCCCGACGGAAGCCGGGTATCTTATGAGTACGACCAGCTTGACCGGCTCACCGGGGTTACCGATGCCTTCGGCCGCGACACCACTTACGAATACAACCCGGCGGGTGAACTGGTGGAACAACTAATGCCCGGTGGTACCAAAACCAAGTATATATACGACGCCATATCACAAATCACCGAGCTCAGGCACATAGACCCCTCCGGCAGGGTAACTGGCTCTTACGCCTACACCTACGACCCGGCGGGTAATAAAACAGCGGTAAGTAAAAACGCCTTCAATGAAGACGAGCTCGAAGAAACAGAAGAGCAAACATTCGCCTACGACGCATTGGACCGGCTAATCAGCGTGCAGGAAGCCGGCGACGAATACAAGAATTATTACTACGACACTTTAGGCAACCGTGTTGCCATAATTGAGCAGGAAAAAGAGCATAAAGAGGCTAAGTATTACCAGTACAACAACTTGAACCAATTAACCAAACAATACGACCATGACGGCGACATCAAGTACTACAGCTACGACAACCGCGGCAACCTGACCGAAATGCGCAGCGAAGGCAACGTATTCAACACCTACGCCTTCGACGCCGCCAACCAGTTGAACGAAGCAACCAACAAGTTCGGCGACACCACCAGCTACACCTACGACGGCCTGGGTAACCGCATCCAGACCATCATCGACCTAAACCACGGCGCCGAGCACAACAACCGGCCGGTGTTCCCGCCAGGACCAGGCGGGCCGCCGAAATTCGTGCAAGAACTGAAAAACAAAAACCTGGGGCAGCCTTCACACGGCGGCAACCCCAAACCGGGCTGGGACAAGCAATACAACCGGCACTACATGGCCCAGCATTACGTGGTGGACTACACCAAGGAATACGACAACCTGCTGCTCTCCTACGGCGAACACAGCCAGATACAGCGCTACACCTACGGGCGGGATATTGTAAGCATGGACTTTTTAGCCCTGGACGACCACGACAACGGCTGGATACCGCCTGGTATGGAGACCAACTACAAAGAAAAGTGGGACAGCCTGTTCTACCTGCACGACGACCTGGGCACCACCACCAAAGTGGTGGTTATAAACGGCAAAACATCAGCCCACTACAACTACAACGAGTTCGGCCGGCCTTTGGGTGCGGTGAAACTGGATCCCAACTGGTCCGGCCCGGACAACGCCATAGCCTATACCGGCTACACCTACGACCACTTCGCGGAACTGTACTACGCTCAGGCCAGGTACTACCTACCGGACACCGGCCGGTTCATCTCTCAGGACCCCTGGGCGGGAGACCTGGCCCAACCCGGGACATTGAACCCGTACCCGTACGTGCTGAATAACCCGCTCAAATATGTGGACCCGCTAGGGCTGGAACGGATTGGTCCAATAGATATTCCAGATATATATTCACCAAGTAACACCGATAATGGCAGAGGTGTAGGCAGTAATTGGAGCGACTGTGATATCATAGATTCCGGAAATTATCAAACAAACCTAATGTTTTGGCAAATGATGTTTAACCCAACGGATTACCGTTATGAAGGTAAGCATGGGAGTGTTTGGAGGTTTGATAGAGAAACAGGAGTAATTGTTCAAGAAAGAAAAGGGGCAAAAGTTCCTCTTAACGAAAGATTTATGGCACTTGGAAGATATTTAACCACCTATGGGACTCCAATCAGTGCTTCTCCTACATTGCAAAACTTAAAGGGGATACTTTCTGGTAATAAGGTATCGGGTAACATTAAGTACGGACCAATGAATCCTGGGCCATTACCTGAGAGTATTTGTGATTTTGCAAATTAAAACGGCATCCGTTTTTCACAAACAACCGGCATAGAATGTCTGCCAACCATGATAATCTTGCACATAAATCCGGTAATTGATAATAGCCATTTGCACAATAGCACATTCT
>VENG01000046.1 GCA_009711705.1 Bacillota bacterium | reverse complement strand
TCAAGATAAGGTTTCCCATCCGGTTAACGGAGTAAGACCCCTGGTAGACCACCAGGTTGATAGGCCGGGAGTGTAAGCGCAGCAATGCGTTCAGCGGACCGGTACTAATAGGTCGAGGGCTTGACCCGAAAATGCAGAAGCTCGAGGTTAGAGGTTCGAAGAACCAAAAACCACCGAAACTTCTTAAGCCAATGCCATAAATTCTTGCTGTGTAGTTTTGAGAGAGCTTAAAGGTGTAAGTCATAGAGGTAAGGGGCACCTAACGCCTAACTCCTATCGTCTAACGCCTAAACAAATTTCTGGTGACCATAACGGTAAGGATACACCCGTTCCCATGCCGAACACGGCAGTTAAGCTTACCAGTGCCGATGGTACTTGGGGCTTCGCCCCCGGGAGAGTAGGTCGTCGCCAGAGCTATTTTTAAAAGCCCTTCGGATTATATCCGAAGGGCTTTGTTTTCTTCAATAAGTTAACGATTGGTGCCTGGCACCTTTCGTTAACTTATTTGTAAGCGGTGCCATGGGGACGGTTCGAGCGGCCCCGAAGGGAAAAGGCCGATGGAACTGTCCCCATGGCTAAGCGTATCGAAAAAACAAGCCCACCAATCCCAGCACCTAAATGTACCCCCCCAAATATACCTCTCTTACCACAAATAGGTCAATAAGCACAGAGCACTTTGTCTATCTCTTGCTTGACAGCACCCATCCCTTGCCATTCCACCTGCCACAAGAACTGTCCCCGTGGCAGCGTTGCCTGTGGATGTCTTAGGTTTGCTTTATTTACTATGGTTATGTTAATATATTGATTGTGCTAGGATATAAAAAATATGGATATGCCTTTAAAAATAGGGGGGATGGATTTCGCATGGAGGGGTTGGTAGAGAAACTTGTCGAATGGCTGCAAAGTGAAGCTGCAGACAGAAATGCGTCGGGATTTGTTGTCGGTTTAAGTGGCGGTATTGACTCTGCCGTTACTGCAGCGCTTTGTAAGAGAGCGTATCCCGATAACACTTTTGGCGTAATTATGCCTTGTCACAGTAACCCTGAGGATGAAGAACATGCCCGCTTAGTTGCGGAACATTTTGATATTCCCTATAAAATTATTAATTTAAATGAACCTTTCGATGAATTGGTTCAATTATTGGATGATAAGCCTTATGACCCTGCCCAAAGAGATATGTCCGTTGCTAACATTAAGCCACGTTTGCGTATGACCACCCTTTACTTTTTTGCTGCTAGAAGGGAGTCCCTGGTTGCGGGCACAGGTAATAAGAGCGAGTTGACAGTTGGTTACTTTACCAAATACGGTGACGGTGGAGCTGATTTGTTACCCATTGCCAATCTGATCAAGGAAGAAGTTACAGAGTTGGCAAAAGCATTGAATGTACCTGAGCCGGTAATCACTAAGGAACCTTCTGCCGGTTTGTGGCTAGGACAGAACGATGAAGAGGAAATGGGTTTCAGTTACGGTGAATTGGACGAATACATAAAAAGCGGTAAGGCTCCGGAGAGGGTTAAAAATAAGGTTGACGAATTGGCGCAGAGAAGTTTGCATAAGAAGCAGCTGCCAGTAACTCCTCCACTTTGGGACATTAAGTAAGATTCCGAATGCTTGGCTTTTACGCCAGGCATTCTTTATGGGCCGGTAGATGTTATGGTAAAATGATACCCTAAGAAAGGAGGCGGTTACTGTGTCAGGACATTCCAAATGGGCTACTATTAAACGAAAAAAGGCCAAGATAGATGCCCAAAGGGGTAAAGTGTTCACTAAACTGGCCAAGGACATTATTGTCGCCGCTAAGAGTGGCGGTGGCGACCCGGAAGCCAACATGGCATTAAAGAACGCCGTCCAAAAGGCCAAAGAAGCCAATATTCCCAATGACAATATTCAACGTGCCATTATGCGCGGTACCGGTGAACTAGAAGGGGCTAATTATGAGGAAGTAACGTATGAAGGATACGGCCCCGGAGGTGTGGCGGTATTATTAGATATTTTAACCGATAACAGAAACCGTACCGCTGGTGAAATAAGGCATGCATTTGACAAATACGGAGGAAACTTGGGAGAGACCGGATGTGTGTCGTGGATGTTTGAAAAACAAGGGATTATTATTCTGCCCAAGAACATTGGTTTTAGCGAGGATGATTTGATGCTAATCTCCTTAGAGGCAGGGGCCGACGACTTTAGGGCGGAAGAAGAAGTTTATGAAATAACTTGTGCACCTGATAAATTGGATACAATACAAGAATACTTAAATGAACAGTCCATTCGCATTGAGGCGTCTCAGGTAACTATGGTGCCGCAAAACACCGTCAGCCTCACCGGCAAAAATGCAGATCAAATGGATACCTTGATCGACCTGTTGGAAGATCACGATGATGTACAGGAAGTGTATACAAATTACGAGGCCTAAATTTAGTATAATAGTATAAAAAATGCCCAAACCGGCAACACTGTTTAAATGAATGTTGAAAAACATCTTATTTAAAATGTCAGGAGGTTTGGGCATGATTAAACGCTTATGGTTCATTTGTGCGGCTGCAACCCTGGTTTTAGCCGTAGCAAGTATTACATACTTCTCGGTAACATATTTGGTCCCGCCGGCAGAAAAACCGGTATCAGCTGTATGGCAGCAACTCGTAGGCCAGGAGAGTGTGGATGAAACGGTAATAAAGCCCGGTACCATTGTGCGCATAGAGACAAAGTATGCGTGCGGGGATACCATGACTGAGTTTCAAGGTCCAGCAACTAAAGAATTAAGGGGCTTGTCAGAAAAGCAAGTCAAAGATATTTACTCCTCTGATGCCGGTTGGGAAATCCATGTGCTTAGTGGAGGAATTGTAGAATTAAGCAGATCAATGGAAGACCTGTGTGATCGTCATCGCCAGTACAGGCATTTAGGTATTCATGAACAGATGCTGGCAATTTACGAGGGTCCACTGGGATACAACGAAAAAGTGCTGAGGGTAGAACAAGACATGCCTTTAAATAGTTTGCCACCCGGCTTTAGCGAAAAACTTGAGCAGGCAATGGATTTTGCCGGCCAGGCCAGTCCCACAAAACTTGAGCTTCGTAAACAATTCGAATTTTCCAGCGAGCAGTTATTAAATACAGCTTTGGACAGTATCGACGAAATGAATGACGGTCCTGCCGCGCATTAATTAAAAAAATAATGCGGCGGCGGGATTTATTTTGCCCACTTAAGCTTGGTTAATTAGTTGCTTGACCAAAGGCAATGTGCTACCATTTAATGGGGAGTGTGAAGAAATGTTAATATTAGGAATAGATCCAGGGACTGCGATTACTGGATATGGAGTAGTTCATTACCAGGGTAACAAATTTCGTCCAGTTGATTATAATTGTATAAGAACTTCCTCCAAACTGCCCCTGGCGGAGAGATTGAGGCTGCTTTATGCCGGCATCACGGATGTTCTCCGGTCTTATAAACCGGAGCATTTTAGCGTGGAGGCCCTTTTCTTTAACAAGAATACCAGCACTGCCATGGCAGTGGGTCAGGCCCGTGGTGTTATTTTATTGGCAGCGGCCCACTGGGGACTTGAGGTTTACGAGTATACTCCTCTGCAAGTAAAACAGGCGGTTGTGGGTAATGGCAGTGCAGATAAAGGACAAGTACAGTTTATGGTCAAAACCATACTTAACCTGCCTGAAATACCTCGCCCGGACGATGTGGCCGACGCGCTGGCTATCAGTATCTGTCACGCACATCACCGTACAGGCTGGGGGGCAATTCTATGATAGCATTTTTAAGTGGCCAACTGGTGTGTGTAGAGCCAGGGGGAATTATCTTGGATGTGGGAGGAGTAGGCTACAGGGTGTGGGCCCCGAGCTCTACTATTAGCCTTATGCCTGCTTCAGGTGAAGCGGTGAAACTCTTCACCCGCCTCTTAATAAAAGATGATGAAATGCAATTGTACGGGTTTGCTTCCCAGGAGGAGCTCTCTCTATTTCGTAATTTGATCAGTGTAAGCGGAGTTGGCCCTAAAGGTGCTTTGGCCATACTATCCAGTTTTTCCGCAGCAACTTTTCGAAGTGCCGTAGCGGAAGAGAATATAACACTGCTTTCTAAGGCCCCGGGAGTGGGCAAAAAAACTGCCCGGCGCATCGTTTTAGAATTAAAGGACAAGCTGGGGCCACCTGAGCCTCTGCAAGAAAAGAGGTTGGATGGCGTGTCCAGTGCAGGGGAAGAAGCTGTATCCGCACTGATCAGCCTTGGTTATCGCCAGGCAGAAGCTAAAAACGCAGTGGCCAGGGTACACGATCAAAAGGGCATGAACGTACAATTGGAGGAAATAATTAAGCTTAGCTTAAAGTTTTTGGACCATGTATAGTTAATGTATAGTCATTGCTTAGTTTATATAAACGAGAGGATGTTTTAATTGGGTGAAGACGGTAGATTAATATCCGCTGTAATGCGGGAAGAAGATATAGATACCGATATAAGTCTTCGCCCCCGCAGTTTAAAAGAATACATAGGCCAGAACAAAGTAAAGGAAACCATTGATATATTCATTCAGGCTGCCAAAGGGCGGGAAGAAGCTCTGGACCATGTTTTGCTTTTAGGTCCCCCCGGATTAGGAAAAACAACTATGGCCCACATTATTGCCAATGAGATGGGAGTAAATGTAAGGGTTACCTCCGGTCCGGCCGTGGAGCGCCCGGGGGATTTAGCCGCCATATTGACCAATTTGGAAGCAGGAGACATATTATTTATCGACGAGGTACACCGGCTGAGCAGGACTGTGGAAGAAATACTTTATCCGGCCATGGAGGATTTTTCACTGGACATTATTATAGGCAAGGGGCCCGGTGCCAGGTCCATTAGACTGGATCTACCCCAATTTACGCTCATTGGGGCCACCACCAGGGCAGGTCTTTTAACATCACCCCTGCGTGACCGTTTTGGTGTCATTAGCAGGCTGGAATACTATAACTGGCAGGACTTGATGCAGATAATCACCAGGGCAGCCCGCATTTTAAATGTAGATATTGACTCCGCCGGGGCCGAAGAAATTTCACGGCGGTCAAGGGGCACGCCCCGGGTGGCCAACCGTCTTTTGAAGCGTGTGCGGGATTACGCCCAGGTAAAGGCCAGCGGAGACATTACCAAAGACACAGCCCTAAGGGCTTTGGACTTCTTTGAAGTGGACCCCCTGGGCTTAGACAGTATCGACCGCCATATTTTGCATGCCCTTACCGGCAAATTTGACGGTGGGCCGGTGGGCTTGGACACCCTGGCGGTATCGGTGGGAGAAGAAGCTGGTACCTTGGAAGATGTTTACGAGCCTTACCTCATTCAGCTGGGTCTTTTATCGCGCACCCCGAGAGGCAGGGTAGCCACGCCCTTAGCCTTTCGCCACCTGGGCATAGAGATAAATAAAAAGCAAAACCTCTTTAGCGGGTTAAACCAGGATCAATAGGTAAATATATAAATGAAGCATACTTTACAACTTTAAGGGGGGAGCCCCAATGCGCTTGCTACTACATACCTGCTGTGGCCCCTGCTCCATATACCCCATAAAAGCATTAAGGGAGCAAGATATAGAAGTATACGGATACTTTTACAATCCCAATATACACCCTTATACAGAATGGAAAAAAAGACGTGATACCTTGGAGCAGTATGCCAGCGATATTGACCTAAAAGTAATTTTTGATGAAAGTTATGCCCTGGAGGATTTTCTGCGCCAGGTAGTGCACCGGGAGTCTGTGCGCTGCCGGTTTTGCTATTCCATACGTCTCACACAGGCAGCGGCAGTGGCCAAGCGGGGTAAGTTTGATGCCTTTAGCACCACCCTTTTAGTAAGCCCCTTTCAAAAGCATGATTTAATCAAAGAAATGGGTGAGGCAGCCGGCAAAGAAAAAGGTGTCGAATTTTATTACCAGGACTTTCGCACCGGCTTTAAAGAGGCCACCCAAGAGTCCCGGGAAATGGAAATGTACAGGCAAAACTATTGCGGCTGCATATACAGCGAAAAGGATCGTTTCTATAAACCACATAAACAGCCACATCAAAAGGGTGATGCCTGATGCCGGAATTATATACCCTGGGTAAGGCCCTTTTGGCCTTGGGCATTGTAATTGCCGTTATAGGGGGGCTTTTAATGGCCGGCGGCAGCCTGGGCCTACTGGGTAAACTACCCGGAGATATATCCTTTCAGCGTGGCAACTTAAAAGTCTATTTTCCCTTGGCCACCATGCTGCTGGTGAGCATCATTTTATCACTTTTAATGAATTTGTTTTTGCGGCGCTAGTTATATCCAACCGGTTTTTATCATTAAACTGGTTTCAGGCAGGAAACTGATTGACTATTGTCGAACTTCCTCAGGTGTGTATTTTTATGCTTTAGCAAAATATACCTGCCACATATATATGGCAAAGGCTAAGGTGTAAAGTATTAAAAAGCGCGAGCCATGCTTGTGCCCGGAACGGGTATGCCCAGATGGGTATAAGGAAACTGATTTGGCGCGCTTTTTTTATCAGAAAGTTACCGGGGAGGTTTATTTTATGCCTACAGCTTCATCTACAGAGACTTTGCATAGAACTGGCAATAAAATTTTTTGGGCCCTTCCGGCAGTGCTGCCCCTGATTATTTTAGTGTTGGCCATGGCTCACCCGGCAGAGGGTAATGTGCAGGTGACACCACAATCGGTGCGGGTTGGCATTGCCCAGATGATAAACGACAGTTCCTTCACGGTACATGGCAAGTATCGCCTTATCGATAATTATTCCGAGGATGTTGTCGGAGTACCCCGGGAGGGTGAAGTTTGGCAAGTCAAACCCTTTGGAAATGGTATCAATGTATGGGCAGACAATAAACCGGTAGGCAGTTTCGTAGGTCCATTAAGTCTGGAGGCTGAGAAGCATCGGGTGCACATTATGTCGGGCAATGGTTCTTTAATCCAAAAGGATGCCGCGGAATTGGCCGTACAGAGTGCAGCCGGCAGCGTAAGTTACTTAGATGACGGGCTGGCCGAGTTGTGGGCCCAGGGAGAAAATATAACCGCGGCACTTTCACCAGCCGGTGTAATGAACTTAAGTGAAATAAGGATTGGAACTAGACAGCCATTCCGAACCTACCGGGGTGATTTTGAGTTCCGCCGCACCGGAGACGGGCTCCTGGTAATTAACCAGCTGGGCATTGAAGAATACCTGTATGGTGTAGTTCCCGCGGAAATACAGTCGCAATTCCCTGCAGAAGCCATTAAGGCTCAGGCAGTGGCAGCCAGAAGTTATTTAATCTCCAATCTCGGTAATTATTCATCACACGGGTTTGATATTCTGTCTACCCAAAACAGCCAGGTTTACAAGGGATATGAGGCGGAAGATCTACGTACAAGCAGGGCCATTGATGCTACCCGGGGAGAAGTACTCATTTTCAGAGGCAGACCCATTCCGGCTTTTTTTCACGCCTCTAGCGGTGGTTATACGGAAAACAGTGAAGATATTTGGAGCGCTGTGCTGCCCTATATTCGGACAAAGGCCGACCCGCTGGACAGTGGTGGGGGAAATAAACATTATAACTGGCAAGTTACCTACTCACAACAGGAGTTACTTAATCAGTTAGCTGCCCAAGATTATAAATTCCAAACAATAGGAGATTTAAAAGTGCTGGCCATGACTGCTTCAGGCAAGCGGGTAAAAACCATGCGTATTACCGGCACCGGTGAGGATGGCAGCCCTAAGGTTGTGGACGTAAAAAATGCCAACAATGTCCGCAGTGCTTTAGGCCTCAAGAGCGCGCTGTTTGACATCATAAAGAGTGTGGACGATACGGGACACCTGAAAGAGATAACCATCACAGGCGACGGTTGGGGCCACGGCCTGGGCCTATCCCAATGGGGTGCCAGAGGGATGGCCGAAAAAGGTTATAACTACCGTGAAATATTGCAATACTATTACACAGGTGTCTCCATAGCTGGTGATTACGGACTCTAATTAGACAAGGTGTAATGTGCATTGAAACTATCACAGTTTGATTATTATTTGCCCGAAGAATTGATTGCTCAGTCACCGGCCCCCAGCCGGGATCAGTCCCGCCTAATGGTCATCAGGCGAGACGAATCGCTGGTGGAACACAAGCATTTTCGTGATATCATGGACTATTTAGCGCCGGGGGATACTCTGGTAGTCAATGAAAGCAGGGTCATTTCCGCACGCTTGCAGGCAAAAAGGGAAAGAACAGGCGCTTCAATTGAAGTACTGTTACTGAAACCCCTATCTTCAAGGCGGTGGGAGGTATTGGTGCGGCCTGGGAAAAAAGCTCGCCTGGGAGAGCGCCTGCTGTTTGATAAAAATTTATCCGCCCGCATTATTAATCATACACCTGCCGGGGGCCGGGTGTTGGAATTTAATTTGGAAGGGTCGTTATTGGAAGGATCGTTATTTAAAGAGGCGTTAGAGGAAATAATAGAGCAAGTAGGTGCTTTACCCCTGCCGCCCTATATTAAAAAACAGCCGCAGGACCCCAGTCGCTACCAAACGGTATATGCCAGTCAGCCGGGCTCTGTAGCCGCCCCCACTGCCGGTCTGCATTTTACTGGTGAGCTCTTAACGTCGATCAAGGAAAAAGGAATAAATGTGGTTTCTCTTCTATTGCATGTGGGTTTGGGGACCTTTCGTCCTGTTCAGGTGGAAAATATTGAAGAGCACCACATGCACGCTGAGTATTTCGAAATTACCCGGCATGCCGCTGAAACCATAGCCAAAACCAGGTATGAAGGTGGCCGTATTATTGCTGTGGGAACTACAACAACACGCTGCCTGGAGTCTGCCGCCGGTGAAAACGGGGCCATTGCACCCGGCTCGGGATGGACAGACATCTTTATTTACCCTGGATATCAGTTCAAGGCCATAGACGGATTAGTAACTAATTTTCATTTGCCGCGCAGTACGCTGCTGATGATGATCTCGGCTTTTGCCGGAAGAAAAAAGGTTTTAGACGCATATGAAACGGCAGTGAAATTAGAGTACCGCTTTTTTAGTTTCGGTGATGCCATGCTTATTATTTAGGGGGATCTATGTCACTGCAATTTAAGGTTCTGCAAAATGATAAAAACACAGCCGCCCGCCTGGGCATGTTAAAAACCGCCCACGGCAGGGTTGAAACCCCTGTTTTTATGCCGGTGGGCACCCAGGCCACAGTAAAGACAATGACGCCGGAAGAGGTTTACGGTATTGGCGGCAGGATCATACTGAGTAATACCTATCACCTTTATTTACGACCCGGGGAAGAATTAATCAAAAGGGCCGGTGGGCTGCACCGGTTCATGAATTGGCATGGCCCTATCCTGACTGACAGCGGGGGCTTTCAGGTATTCAGTTTGGGCCCGCTTCGCCACGTGGAGGAAGACGGGGTGACCTTTCGCAGTCATATAGACGGATCCAAACACTTTATCAGCCCGGAGAAGGCCATGGATATCCAGATGGCACTGGGCTCTGACATAGCCATGGCCTTTGATGAATGTTCCCCGTATCCGTGCACTAAGGACGAGGCCGAAAAAGCGGTGCAAAGGACTTACCGCTGGGCGGCACGCTGCAAGGAGTTTCATCACCACAAATATCAAGTGGTTTTTGGCATCGTACAGGGTGGTGTTTTTCGGGATTTACGAGAAAAAAGTGCTTCCGAGCTGGTGGAATTAGATTTTCCCGGCTACGGTATCGGGGGACTCAGTGTGGGAGAGCCCAAGCCCCTGATGTATGAGGTTTTGGAATATACAGTACCCCGCCTTCCGCCCGAGCGGCCGCGCTATCTGATGGGTGTGGGTTCCCCGGACTGTTTGTTGGAGGCGGTAAGCAGAGGGGTGGATATGTTTGATTGTGTATTACCCACCAGGATTGCCCGCAACGGCACGGTGTTCACCCATACAGGAAAACTGGTGGTGCGTAATGCCGCCTACGCCGGGGACTTTAACCCTTTAGATGCAGATTGTGACTGCTACACATGCCGAAATTATACCCGGGCTTATATAAGACATTTGATTAAAGCCAACGAGGTTTTAGGCATCAGGCTTACCACCATACATAATTTGCATTTCCTAGCCGCCCTGATGGAAAAAATACGCCAGTCTATTCAAGACGGTAGTTTTCAAACCTACAAAAGGCAATTTCTGGAATTGTTTCTGAAAGAAGAATAAAATTCAACTGCATAAAAAGGGAAATAGTTTATAATCACGAATAACTAAATTATTTGCAGGAAAGGAGGTAAGAGATATGGACAGTAATATTATTGGCATTCTTTATATTGTAGGCTTGTTCGCACTGCTTTGGTTCTTACTGATCAGGCCACAGCAGAAAAAGCAAAAACAGCACCAGGAAATGGTGGGGAATCTCAAAGTAAATGATGCTGTCGTGACCATTGGTGGAATTTATGCCACAGTGGTAAAAGTTAAAGAAGATTCCTTAATTGTTCGCCTGGCTGATAATGTAAGAGTTGAAATATTAAAAAATGCCATATCGCAGGTTCGGTCCAGCAGTGAAAAAGAGGAAGACAAGGAGTAGTAGTACAAAAGAGTAGGCCGAAGTCTACTCTTTTATCTTGACAGGCAAAAATCTGACAATCACATACACGTACAAGGGGATGAAGTTTTGGTCACACTAGGAGATGTTAAAAATAATCCCGTCTTATCCAGTTTTATTACCAAGGGTAATGAATATTTGGGCGTTATGGGCTTTACTGATCATAGCTATCGGCATATCAACCTTGTTTCTGACTTGGCCAAAAAGGTCTTACTTAAACTGGATCACTCCGAGCGGGATGCCGAATTAGCTGCCATAGCCGGTTATTTACACGACATTGGTAATGTAGTCAGTAGAAATGATCACGGTATATCGGGAGCTACGTTATGTGCACCGATACTTTTGCAAATGGGAATGGAGCCGGATGAGCTCTCTACCGTTATTTCCGCCATCGCCAACCACGAAGAGCAATACGGCCAGCCGGTGAGTAATGTATCGGCTGCCTTGATATTGGCGGATAAATCTGATGTCCACAGGTCCAGGGTTCGAAATCAAGATTTTGCCACTTTTGATATTCATGACCGGGTGAATTACGCGGCAGAGCAGGCTTTCCTCTCTGTGGACAGTGACACCAGGTTTATTACCATGGACCTGACCATTGATATTGAAATTTCCACGGTAATGGAATACTTTGAAATTTTTTTGAGCCGCATGGTTCTGTGCCGCAGGGCTGCAAATTTTTTAGATTGTAATTTCGAACTCGTCATTAATGAAGCCAAGTTACTGTAAAAAATGCACTGGGGGGAAAAGCGGAGATGAGATGGAGCAGGTTACTGATTCTTTTGCTTATTGTGATAGTGGTGGCGGCAGCCGGGATTTCTGCCGTTGCACCATTGAAAATGTTCCAGGATAATGAACAGTTGCCCTGGGTGCAAGAAAATATTACTTTAGGCCTTGACCTGCGTGGAGGTGTGCACGTAGTTCTAGAAGCCGAGGAAACTGCTGAAACAGAAGTCACCTCTGACTCCATGCGCAAGGCGAAAGGAATTATTGAACAGAGGGTTAATGAGCTGGGGGTGGCCGAGCCGGTAATACAAGTGCAGGGGGACAAGCGCCTAATTGTGGAATTGGCCGGGATAGATGATCCGGAGCAGGCTGTTGCAGACATGATTAAACCGGCTTACCTGGAGTTTAAAACGCCGGACGGAGAAACAGCATTAACCGGTGGAGAGCTTAAGGATGCTCAAGAAAGCAGAGACCCAACCAGCGGAAGAACAACAGTAAATCTAACATTTACGCCAGAAGGCACCAAGAAGTTTGCAGCCATCACTACGCAAAATGTAGGTAGAAAAATAGGTATCTACTTGGACGGCAATTTACTCCAGGAACCTGTAGTGAATGAACCTATCCCCAGCGGCAAAGCTGAAATAACAGGGTATTCCAGCCTAGAAGAAGCCCACCGGATGGCAATATTGCTTCGCTCAGGGGCGTTGCCTGTTAAGTTGCAAGTGCTGGAGAAACGTTCTGTAGGCCCTCAGCTGGGAGAGGATTCCTTAAACAGCTCGGTTAAGGCAGGTATTGTGGGGCTGGTGGCCATACTTGTTTTTATGGCTGTCTATTACCGTGTGCCTGGGCTTTTGGCAAATTTAGCACTAATTATATATACATTACTGGTGCTGGGAGTGTTTATAGGCATTCATGCCGTAATGACGCTGCCGGGGATAGCCGGTTTCTTATTATCCCTGGGTATTGCGGTGGATGCTAACGTGATTATCTTCGAGCGCATCAAGGAAGAAATAAGGAGCGGTAAAGGACTGCGTCCTGCTATTGACGCGGGATTCAAGAGAGGTTTTGTGGCTGTTTTTGATGCTAATGTAACCACGCTACTAGTAGCAGCTGTTTTATACTATTTCGGTACGGCTGTCTTTCGCGGGTTTGCCGTTACCTTGAGCATTGGTATTTTGGCCAGCATGTTCACTGCCATTACCATGACCCGTTGGATGTTGCATTTGGTTGCAGGCGGCTTTCTGGTTAAAAATACTAAGATGTATGGAGCATAAGGGGGATCTTTAATGTCATTTCACTTTGTAAAGTTACGTAAGATTTGGTATATAGTATCCCTGGCTGTGATTGTGCCTGGATTGATATCCCTTATGCTGCAGGGTCTTAATTTGGGCATTGACTTCACCGGGGGCAGTTTAGTAGAGGTAAGGTTCAAAGAACCTACTTCCATTGAGCAAGTTCGCCAAGTAGTGACCGGACAGGAGTTGGGTTCTGCCAAAGGTATACAAAAAAGCGGCGAAACTGATTTTATTATTCGTACCAAAGAACTCACCGAAGAACAAAGCGCTAGTCTTATATCTTCTTTACGACAGGATGCAGGAGACCTGGATTTACTCAGAAATGACAGGGTAGGCCCGGTGATCAGCGGTGAACTAGTAAGAGATGCTTTATTGGCGCTGGTAATTGCAGCCGGTTTGATTTTGGTCTACACTTCCATCCGCTTTGAATTTAAACAAGGTATAGCAGCCATCGTTGCCATTATCCACGATGTATTAGTTGTGCTGGGCATGTTTTCACTACTGCAGATTGAAGTTAACAGTGCCTTTGTAGCAGCCATGCTTACCATCATCGGTTATTCCATTAACGACACCATCATTATTTTTGACCGGGTCAGGGAAAATCTGCGCCTAGCCCAGAGGAAAGAAGCCATAGAAGAACTGGTCAACAGGAGTCTGTGGCAGACTTTGGTGCGCTCCATTAATACCGTGCTGACGGTGGTATTTGTACTGGTGGCTCTTTTCCTTCTCGGTGGTTCCACCATACAAAACTTTGTTCTGGCCATGCTGATAGGAGTTATCAGCGGAGCTTATTCTTCTATTTTTGTAGCTAGCCCTGTGTGGGTAGAAATGCGATTAAGGGAAAGAAAGGGCGGACGGCAAGCTGCGAAGGCTTAGTGTGCAAGCCTGCAGCCGTTTTAATAATGACGTCCCGGTTGACGACAATAAATATATGCTATTTAAGCGGGGGGCGTAAGCACCTCGCTTATTTTTTTTTAAGATCAGGGACAACATATGGGGAGGGGCAGTATGGACGACCAAAAGCATGATCATGATCTAAATGCCTTGGAAAAAAGAATTAAAGAACTGGCCCAGAATATGGAGCGGATGAAGTTAGCCGAGTATGTGCGCCTGCTGGAGAATCCGTGGAGACTGCTTTATGTAAACTTTATCAGCGGGGTAGCCCGCGGGCTGGGCATCGCAGTTGGATTTGCAATTTTGGGTGCCATATTAATCCTTACATTGCGGCAACTAGTAGCATTAAATTTGCCCTTAATCGGGGGATTTATAGCGGACTTAGTGGAAATAGTGCAGCTGCAGCTGGGTACCAGGTAATCAATTCAGTATGGGATGGTGGAAAAATGAACCAGGAAAAGTTGCAATATTTCAAGCAAAAACTAGTACAGGAGAAACAAAGGTTGCGGGATAGTGTATCTGCAATAGAGGAGGGGGGCCTGGAGATGGCCCTGGAGGATTCCATTAGTGAACTCTCCAGCTACGACCAGCACCCCGGTGATATAGGAAGTGAAGTGTTTGAGCGCAGCAAGGATATGGCACTGCGGGAAGCTGACTACATTAACCTGGAGGCCATTGACGATGCACTATTGCGCATGAAAAACGGTAAATATGGTTTTTGTGATACCTGTGGCCAGGAAATTCCCATAGAGAGGTTGGAAGCCATACCATTTACCACCATATGTAAAGAATGTAAAGAAATCAGGGAATCGAATCCGAGGAATTCAATACGTCCAGTGGAAGAGGACGTTCTTGCCCCGCCATTTGCACGAACTTATAATGACAGGACTGGTGACGTGGGCTTTGACGGTGAAGACAGCTGGCAATCAGTGGCTCACTGGCAGGAGGATGCCCCGGAGTCGGAAGCAGGTTCGTACTATGGCCCGCAAGACATGGAGACCGAGCAAAATGGACCGGTGGAAGAGGTGGATGATATTCCCTACGAGGTTGGGGATGACGGGATCATTTATCAAAATTTCACCGGGATGGATGATGAAAGTGCACCCGCAGAAAAAATAGACGTAGGTATTGAGCACAGAGAACCCCGTGGCAGCGGCTAAACCAAAACGGGACCCCCGTAGAGGGTGGCCCCGTTTAGTTTATTATATAATTCACAAGAAACTTTCACCATCCAGCAGGGTTTTATCGTTTTATGTCGAAACTTAGAGATGGTGTCAACGTTATTTACACTACAAGTAGACATAGTAGCGAGGTGTAGCCATGCATCGTCCATTAAATAAGTCCATAGATAAAAACCTGGTGCTGGAAACGATCATAGATTCAACCGCCAACGCTGTTTTAGCTATTGACCAAGCGGGGAAAATTGTATATTTAAACAGGCAGGTGGAAAACTTCCTGGAAATGCCTGCTGATCAGGTTTTAGGACATCATGTGAAAGAATTCTTTCCCACCACAGGCTTGCTGGAAGTGGTGGTTGACGGTAAGCCGCAATTGGGACGCCGGCTGTCGCTGAAAAACGGCACCTATCTTACCAACAGAACGCCCATTTATTCCGGTGATGAAATTATCGGAGCGGTGGCGGTTTTTCAAGATATTACAGAATTGCAGAATATAATTGATGAACTAAGTGATGATAATGAACGTATCCGGGAATTAAAAAATCTGTTGGAAACCATACTGGACCTGTCCAGCGACGGCATTATAGCAGTTGACCGGGATTACAAAATAACCATGTGTAATAAGTCCTTTGCTTCTTTCCTTAACCGCACTCCGGAAGATATTATCGGCAAGAATGTAAAAGAAGTATATGGCAATCCCATTTTCCCTCAGGCGATGGAAACCGGTGAGCCGGAGTACGGCTACCTGACCACATTAAACGGCAAAGAGATAATTGCCAACCGGGTTCCCATAGTCAAAGAAGGACAAATTGTGGGCGCCCTGGGTAGTATTGTTTTCGGTAATATAGATGACTTTTTTGCCCTCACCAAGAAAATCAGAAATTTGAAAAGCCAATTGGATTACTATAAAGATGAACTGGAAAGAGTACACCGCACTAAACATTCCTTTGACCATATTGTGGGCAGCAGTAAGGAAATCACCTTTGTTAAAGATACCGCCCGGCGGGTTGCTCACAGTACTTCCACCGTCTTGATCATTGGGGAAAGCGGGACCGGAAAAGAACTCTTTGCCCATGCCCTACACACAGAAAGCATGCGTCGCAAAGGGCCTTTTGTAAAGGTTAATTGCGCGGCGGTACCCGAAAATTTGTTGGAGTCTGAATTATTCGGCTATCAGGAAGGTGCCTTTACCGGTGCCCGCAAAGGGGGACAGGTAGGGAAATTTGAATTGGCTAACGGAGGTACTATTTTCCTCGATGAAATAGGTGACATGTCCTTTCATATGCAGGCCAAACTCTTAAGAGTACTGCAGGAGAAGGAAATTGAGCGGCTGGGGGACAACCGGCCCCGTAGAGTGGATGTACGGGTAGTCACTGCCACCAATAGAAATTTGGAAGAGCTAATTACCGAGGGTAACTTCCGAGAAGATCTTTATTACCGGATTAACGTGGTATCCCTGAGTATTCCGCCCCTGCGGGAGCGCTTAGATGATCTGGATTCACTGGTGGATTACTTTATTAAAAAGTTTAATAAACAATTTGGCCAGACGGTAGAAGGCGTAGCCCCCGATGTGGCTACTATATTTAATAATCATGATTGGCCAGGTAATATAAGAGAGCTGGAAAATGTAGTGGAAAGGGCATTCAATGTTATAGACGGTGCTATCATCCTAAGAAGTCATTTACCCATGTATTTGCAGAAAATTAGCCTGAATAAAAACCAGCGGGTTACTTCTGGTGGATTGCCCGAGCTGGTAGAGGAAGCTGAGAAGGAAGCCATTTTAGAGGCCCTCAGCGCGGCTAACGGCAATAAGATGCGAGCGGCAAAATTACTTGGCATATCCAGGGCCGGATTATACAAAAAGCTTAAACGCTATAAAATACACGAATAGAGGCGACCTTAAAGGGTTGCCTTTACTCTTTGTAAACGAGACCTCCATATAGTATTTGCTAAGCACGGCCCCCTTAAGGTAAAATAGGGAAACCAAGGAAACAACCGGATGAGGAAGGAATGCCATAAGGAGGAGGGATTGTTATGGGTGAGAGTGTCTTTACCGAGAGTGATTTTGCCGAGATAGAAAGCGGGTACACGGTATGGTTAGAACCCAGCCATCTTCACTTTCATTCCGGGGGACAAGTAGAGATTAAGGCCCTTTGGGGAAACAAAATGCAAAAAGACGGTACCGGGAATCCACTAAACTGGCAGGCAGTTGTGATACCCCCGGTGGGAGAAGAATTTAAGGGCGAGGTTAGTTACGGAGAGGGTTTATACCAGAGCGTAAGCTTTCCGGCCGGCGAGGAAGGCCTGTATTATGTGCTGGTAGAAAATAATGTCGGCACCCATAAAGGGACTTCTTATATCCAGCGGGCCGGTTTGCTTGTGCCCGTTGGCCATCATGTCCACGGACATGGCGTCGCCACCGGGCGGGGATTGGAAATTGTACCTTCAGAACTAAATGAGTTTCATCCAGGGGACAATATATCCTTACAGGTGTTATTTAATGGCCAGCCGTTACCCAACATAGACGTAAAAATTACTTATCACCTTTATGAAGGGGATGATTATCCCTACAGTGCAACCACCAGTGACAGTGGTCATTTAAGCCTCACTTTTAAAGAGAAAGGACACTGGATGTTCCTGGCCCAATATAAAGATCAAAATGATCTCCCGGAGTATCATGTAAGTACCTTTGTGGTGCCGGGGGTAAGATAGATTATCTCTTAAAGCAAAACACAGGAGGTGCTTTAATTGTCAGAAGTGATTATTTACACCAAAACAGGCTGTCCGTATTGTAAGAAGGCAATTGAGGACTATCGGGCCCAGGGCATTGAATTTACTGAAGTCAACGTTGTCAAGGACAAGAAGGCCAAGCAAACGGTAAAGGAGAAGTTTGGCGCCACCAAGGTGCCGGTAATCGTAAAAGATGGCACCCTGGTCTCCACCGGCTATGACGGCGGCGGGTGAGGTATATAACAGCCAGCCTTGCGCTGGCTTTTTTTTAAGCAAAAAGATAAAGGAATTTTTAGACAGGATTACAGGATTGCAGAATTTTGAAAAGCTTTGCATGTCAGACTTTGGGTCAATTTTTTGACGGGATTAACGGGATTCATGGGATTTTTAAAACACATCTAATTAGCAGCTGCAGGTAAAGCAACGATATTGGAAAGGATTTATATTCGTGCAATAGACAAAAAGCATATTAGACAGGATTACAGGATTGGAGGATTTTTGAAAAGCTTTGCATGTGAGGCTTTGGGGTCAATTTTTTTTACGAAAATAAATGTTAATTCTAGTTTGTGTATATGGTTTATGTGAGTTTTAATGGGATAAGAGGGATAAAAGGCTTTGTATGTGAGGCTTTGGGGTAAACAATTTTTTTAGACAGGATTTACAGGATCTACAGGATTGTTAAAAAAATTGAAAATACAATCGAATGTCTTTATCACCTAAACAGAGCTTATGGACCAGTCCAATATATTAAAACAAATAATTATAAAATGTTTTTTAAGACCCCAAAGCACTACCCTAAAGCATCCTGCAAATCCTGTAATCCTGTCAAAGAAAAAAAGACCCATAAGCCAAGACCCAAACAATACTTTTAAGCAAGGAAACAAGAGGACCCGTTCGGGACTGCTGAAAAAGTCCAGATTCATGTCATCCTGAATGAAACGAAGTGAAATGGAGAATCTTGAAAGTCGCATAAATACTCAGATTCTTCGCTGCACTCAGAATGACAATCTTGGATCTTTGCTATTTTTTTTACGAAAATAAATTTTCATTCTAGTTTGTGTATATGGTTCATGTGAGTTTTGACGGGATTAACGGGATTCATGGGATTTTTAAAACACATCTATTTAGCCGCTGCAGATAAAGCAACGGTGTTGGAAAGGATTTGCATTCGTGCAATAGAACGAAAAGCATATTAGACAGGATTACAGGATTTGCATAATTTCTATAATAAAAAATGACACAGTTAGGCATATTGTTCAGTATTTTTGAAACACAACTACGCCTTTACCTATCCCTATCCCGTCTAATCCCGTTAATCCCGTCAAATAAAAGACCCAAAAGGAATCCCCTTTAATATATCTTCTTAATTGTTTTAAATCTTTATCCTGCAATCCTGTCAAAAAGAACACCTATTAGAAATGCCCTAAAATCATTTCATCTTTAATTCTTATCTGATCCCCCACACCCCCTTTTTTCACTCCAAAGTTGTAGCAGCCCTATGTGCGTGGTATACTGGAAATGTTGGTTAAATATACAAAAAGGCCGAACAGAGGGAGTGTACCCATGCTACCAGTATACCAGCTGTCCATACCCACACCTTATCCCGTAGGGCCAGTTAACGTTTACTTAATAAAAAGCGATCCCATCACCTTGATCGATATAGGCCCTGACACCCCGGAAGGAAAAAAGAAACTGCGGGAAGGCCTGAAATCCCTGGGGGTTGACCTGGCCCAAATAAAAAGAGTGCTCTTAACCCACTCGCACCCGGACCACTGCGGTCTTGCCGCCTGGATCAGCCATGAATCAGGAGCGGCTATTTATGCGCATCCTCATGAAATACGCAGGATAACCGGCGCCAGCGACCACGTTAAGGAACGCATGCCGCTTATCATGCAGTCTGGACTACCCGGGGATAAAATGGCGGAGATAGAAGGAGACACGGATAAACTATCTCGTCCCAATCTGGACAGCCAAAAAGTAGAGCCTCTGCACGGCGGGGAAAGCTTGGATTTCGCGAGCGATAAGCTGCAGGTAATTCATATACCGGGCCATGCTCCCGGGCACTTGTGCTTTTTAGACTCCCAATACGGCTATTTTTTTTCCGGCGACTTTTTGCTACCCCACATAACTCCTAATCCCATTATGGAGCCGGACCCGGACAATCCTTCCCACCGGCTGCCCGTTTTAGAGCAATACATAGCCGGGCTGCAGGCGGCGGAAAAAATGGACATTAAGCTGGTTTGGCCTGGGCATGGAGGGGTTTTCAATGATTATAACCGGGTGATCAAAGAAGGTTATGCTCATCATCAGATGCAGTTTGAGAAAATAAAAAAAGCATTACATACCCAGCGGAAAAGCAGCTACCAGATTACCGATATTATCTACCCTGCGTTAAAAGGATGGAACATATTTATGGGTTTATCAGAGATTCAAGCTCATTTGGATTATCTTTTCAGCCAGGGAGAATTACAGGGGGAGCTCCAAGACGGGGTCATGTATTACTGGAATCCGGAGGTAAGCGGGTAGTGCGTTGGATAATGGTGCTGCTGGCCCTGTGGACAGCTAGAGCTGCCCAGCGGCTTAGCTTAACGCTAGGAAAGGGTAAGGGATCATCTTTACCTGGTATGGTAGCTTTAAAAATATATCCCGGTATACTGCGGTGGTTTGCCGGCCAGTCACGTTTGGGCACGGTTATGGTTACAGGGACCAATGGTAAGACCACCACCAATAACATGCTGGCGCAAATTATAAGTTCCAGCGGCTATAAGGTACTGGTAAACAGTGAAGGCGCTAATTTAATCACCGGAGTGACCACTGCCTTTATTCGCTCTGCCAATCTGTGGGGTAAGATTGATTGTGACTATGCAGTGTTAGAGGTGGATGAGGCTGCTTTTCCGGCTGTTGCAGCCCGGGTTCATCCTGATACAGTAGTGGTGACCAACTTCTTCCGGGACCAGCTGGACCGTTACGGCGAACTGGATACCACCGTGGGGATGGTGGCACGGGCTTTAAATAATTTACACGGGACTAGACTAATACTCAACGCGGATGACCCGCTGGTGGCCCAGTTAAAGCAAAAATCAGGTCTTGAGGCTCAGTATTTTGGCCTGGATACCGGTTTGGAAACTACCCAGGTGGGTGCTGAAACGAGGGAAGCTAAATTTTGCCCTCTGTGCGGAGCTTTACTAAATTACAAAGCTTACAATTATAGCCAGTTAGGTGATTTTAAGTGTCACGAGTGCGGATTTGAGCGTCCCCAGCCGCATTTTAGGGCTCATAGTGTGCGGCAGGCGGGAGATTTATTCCAGGGTGAAATAAACTGGCAAGTGAAAAATTTGGAGCTCAAGATCCCCGCCCGGGGAGTATATAATTTTTATAATGCTCTGGCCGCGGTGAGCACAGCTATAACATTAAATGTTGACCCGGATACGGCAGTCCGTGCCCTAGTTAGTTACGCCCCGGCTGTAGGGCGCATGGACCGGTTTGATTACCAAGGGAAACCGGTGCTGCTTAATTTAGTTAAAAACCCCACCGGGTTTAATCAGGCCCTGGCCGCTTTACTGAACCAGGATACATTGCAGGATGTACTGGTGGCCATCAATGACAATGCCGCGGACGGCCGGGATATCTCCTGGCTCTGGGACGTTGACTTTGAGGTATTGGAAGAAAATCAGCTCCGGTTTAACAAGTTTATCTGTACCGGGAAAAGAGCGTCAGAAATGGCAGTCAGGTTAAAGTACGCCGGGGTAGCTGCGGAAAAGATCTCAATTTATAATAATACCGAGCGTGCTATAGACGCAGCCATATCCGGCGGTGGTAAAATGACATTTTTATTGGCCACCTATACCGCACTCTGGCCGGTGGAAGCTACTCTGGCCAAGAAAGCAAAGAGGGTTGAAGGCGATGCTCAAAGTATGCCATCTGTATCCTGATCTTTTAAATCTTTACGGGGACCGGGGGAATGTAATGGCTTTTTCCCGCAGGTGTTCATGGCGCCACATTCCGGTACAAGTATATCAGGCTAACCTTGGTGATAAACTTAATTTCGAAAACTTCGACTTTCTCTTTATAGGTGGGGGCTCGGACCGAGAGCAGACACTTCTGGCTGCAGACCTCACTCGGCAGGTAGACAGCCTGAAGCGAGCCATAGAAGACGGGCTGGTGGTATTGGCCATTTGCGGTGGATATCAATTGCTGGGCCAGTACTACCAGATGCCCGACGGCAGGAAAATTCCCGGCCTGGGTATATTGGATCTGTACACACATTCCGGCAGCAAAAGATTAATCGGTAATGTGGCAGTAGAAATGGAACTGGCCGGAAAAAAGGTAAAGGTCACCGGCTTTGAAAACCACGGCGGCAAAACCTTCTTAAACGGAGTAGAACCCCTGGGCCAAGTACTAGCCGGAAACGGCAACAACGGCACCGACCACCAAGAGGGAGCCAGATACAAAAACGCCTTCTGCTCCTACCTCCACGGCCCCCTGCTGCCCAAAAACCCCGCATTAACGGACCACATGATCAGCCTAGCCCTAGAGCGCAAGGGCATGGACTCCACCATCGTACCACTGGATGATAGTTTTGAGGAGCAGGCGAATGGGGAGATGCTGGAGAGATTAGGGGTTAGGCGTTAGGCGATAGGCGTTAGAAAAAGATGAAAACAGGTGGAAAAAGCGTCCACCACCAAAACCAACTTTCCCAAATGGTCTTTCTTAATCTTTTCCTAACCAACTAAATGTTACAGGCCAGCCATGGGGACGGTTCGAGCGGCCCCCGAAGGGAAAAGGCCGATGGAACTGTCCCCGTGGCTGGCGACCCTAATAAAGGGAAAGCGTATCAAACAAAAAACATTTTAGACAGGATTACAGAATAGCGGGATTAAGACCTTACAATTAATAAATCTCTTTCTCTTTAATTCTAATACTACTGGCTAAGCATCAAATAGCTCCAAAACTAAAACACCCCACCAAACAAAATCCCAAAAATCCCGTCAATCCCGTCAAAAAACCATTCCACCAGCTCTTAACTAGAGCTAAAACCACGCCCACCAACTCACAACTACTGCCAAAATCCTTTCTTTACCTAACCCCTAACCAACTACCGCCTAACCAACTAAAAGAAAGCCTCCGGCTTTCTTAGCAGCTCCCTCACCCACCACTCGGGGCACATCCAGAATCTCCACACTGCTCCGACGGTTCAGGTTTTGGCTCCTTGGCCCTTGCTTCCTCAGCCTTTACAGCCAACTCCGGCAGCTTCTTAGCAATCTCACTAAACTCCCGCGCATCCTCACTTCTACTTACCCCCGACAGGCGCCCGTTATCAGCCGCCTCCCGCATTGACTTACGCAGTGGAATTTGTCCCAGCACACGCCCCCCGAAGCCGGTAGCTATAGCCGTCAAATCTTCTCCGCTCTCGCCGAAAATGTAATGTTTCTCATCACACTTATCACACTCAAAATAAGCCATATTCTCAATAACACCCAGTACCTGCATTTTAGCCTGCCTAGTCAGCATACCCAGGCGTGCCGCCACCCGGTAAGACGTCTCCTGCGGAGTGGTAACCAGAATAAAGGAAGCCCCCGGCAATAAATTGATCACCGAAATAGCTACATCTCCCGTTCCCGGCGGCAAGTCCACCAGTAGATAATCCAAATTTCCCCATTCCACTTCATTTACAAACTGCTGTAAAATCCCCTGCAGCATCGGCCCACGCCAGGCCAGGGCCTGGTTTTCATCCACCAAGCTGCCCATGGAAATAATCTTCACACCATCTTTCTCCACGGGAATCACTATCTTTTCATCTTTAATCTCCGGCATTATCCCCATTACACCTGTAATGCGAGGGATACTAAAACCGTAAATGTCAGCATCAAGTATACCCACTGAAAAGCCCTGGTCTCTTAAAGCAAAGGCCAACCCGGCCGTTACTGTTGATTTTCCCACGCCACCTTTACCACTGCCCACAGCGATTATGTGCGTACCGGAAAGTTGATTCTGCTGTTCACTCATAAATACATCTCCTTTTGTTTGCAAATTCTGCTAACCTTTAAATATTCTTGCCTAATTACTGATTTCCTTGCAGAATGTACCTATTATTCTCCGTTTAGTGCATATTTTTATAACGTGAAATAATTGCCATGATAAAATATGGAATAACCTTCAAATTTACTGGGTAAAAATGGATCCTTTTTTACCCAGTAAAGCATATAATAAATTACTTGTTCATCAACAAAGGCACAGGCGAATAGTATAGATTACCACCGTAAAGGAAGTACATTTTTTAGTAAGGGGTGAGATAATTGGAATTTGTAGAACGTCTACAGAACAAAAGGGGATAAAACCAATGCAACGAAGGTTTAAGGTAATATTGGAGTGGGATTCCGAGGAACAGGTCTTCACCGTAACGGTTCCAGCTTTGCCGGGATGTTCTACCTATGGTAATACACGTGGAGAAGCCTTGAAAAGGGCTCAGGAAGCAATTTCAGTAACCTTGGATGGTTTAAAAGGCACAGGCCAACCTATTCCAGACGGTGACATTGATGTATCTGTAGAGGAGGTTATTGTCTAATGTCACCCAGGTCACCCAGAGCGTCCGGAAAGGGAACATGGAAGCGTTATGCTTGTTGGTCTACTTGCTTATCTTATTCTTTAGGATAAAAATATCCTTATTATGCTCATTTATCATGCTTACTGCGTACATAACATTATCTTCAACGTCCGATACTTTTTCTAAGACATTCTCAGTAAAGGATTTTTGCTCATCATAGGATTTTTCTATACTATTCCTTGTAAATAGTTAACACTCTCATCAATAGCATTTAATTTAGCCGAGTTCTCTTCTACACGGTGCTCAATACCTTTTGCCAGGCTAAATAACTCGTTTTGGCCTGATTTTACTGAACTCAAATCCTGTTTTACTGAAGCTAAATCCTGTTTCGTTGAGCTCAAATCCCGTTGCATGTTATTTACATCAACACTCATTTTATCTTGTGCCTCAGCAAGCAATTGGAGTTGCTTCAATACTTTATCTTGGAAGTCTTCCTTAGTCATTATACTTCCTCCTTTTATCTAAAATATATCATTGCACCTAGCTACCTGGCAATGCCAGCCAGCCAATTATTAAGGCGGTAGATAGGGGTCATATGTTCTATACAGGTCATATTTATAATACAAGGACGTTCCTTGCCCCTTTTATTGTTATTAAAGTTAAGCTGTATTTACTTGAAAATAATGGAATAAAATCTGTCTATGGGTTATAATAGTGTCCAGGGGGTGACAGTTATGGATTTGGGAATAATAAAACAGAAAGCCGCGCCGGTATTAAGACGGTATGGGATATCGAAGGCCGCTGTTTTTGGTTCTTTCGCAAGGGGAGAACAAAATGCCGGTAGCGATATAGATATTTTAATTCAGTATTCATCTGAAGCCAAGAAGTCTTTGTTTACCCGCATCAAATTAAAAAATGAATTGGAGGATGTCCTCCAAAAAAATGTAGACGTGGTCACTGAAAAAGCCCTGTCCCCTTTATTGAGACAAGCTGTATTAAAGGAAAAGAGGGATATTCTTTGAAGAAAGACGATACGGTTTTTCTCAGGCATATACTAGAAAGTATTGAATTAATTGAACAATATGTTGAGGGTGTCACAGAGGATGCCTTTTTTGCTTCTATCCAAGCTCAAGATGCGGTTATAAGACGCTTTGAGATTATAGGGGAGGCAACCAAAAACTGCAGAAATTTTAGATGAGATTAGACTACCTTCCATTGAAATTGAAGCTTTATGCAATTTGCCCGAAAATACGTTAGTATTAGATGAACATAAAGAGAATAACGACAATGTTATCCGACTCAAGCCCCAGAAAAGGGGAGAGTGATAAACCGTACATTGAAAGACAAATTCTCCTAGGTGATGAAAAAGACGGCGCTGTACGGAACCCCTCAATTCCGAAAGCGTCGTCTCTTCAATTTAAATAGACATGACTATAAAGTTAGCTCAGCATAAGTCACCGTTGGACCTATCACACATGCATGCAAAAGCCTGTTGAATAGCTGGTTACGCCACTTTCTACGGTTAAAACGGTAGCAAAACTCATCTAAATAGG
>VENG01000045.1 GCA_009711705.1 Bacillota bacterium | reverse complement strand
TGTGATTTTGCAAATTAAAACGGCATCCGTTTTTCACAAACAACCGGCATAGAATGTCTGCCAACCATGATAATCTTGCACATAAATCCGGTAATTGATAATAGCCATTTGCACAATAGCACATTCTTTTAGCAAAAAGAATCGGTCACACATAAGTGCAACCGAACAGGATAACTACAACCCCATTTCTTGAACCGCCAGGCGGACAACTTCCTCGTCAATCAACTCCTTTTTAGCCTGGCAACCGCATAACAAACAATGGGTAGCCAAATTATTAACCAAGCGTGGCCAACCACGGGAATGGGAAGCAATAGCCCCCATCGCAACATCACTAAAGATATCATGTTTGGCCCCGGCCAAGTTCATATGATGCTGGATGTAACCGGCCACCTCATCCCTTTCTAGGGGTTCTATCTTGTAACGCATTACCAAGCGCTGAGACAAAGGTCGGTTATGATTTAAAGACAGCTTGTCCTGCATATGTGGGAGACCAGAAATGATCAGTATAAAAGGGTTTTCCGAGTCCATACCAAAATTGTAAATAATACTTAGATCATGTAGGAATATGTCTTTGGCCAGCTGCATCTCATCCAGGATGAAAACTGGTGTAATTCTCCTCTCCCGGTAAAACACCAGCACAGCCCTTTGAATTTGGTGAAACAAATCCACCTTGCGAAACTTGGGTTCTTCCCCGAGGCCTATGACAAGGCCCCGGAAAAAGTCCATCACCGTACCTGTGGAAAGAGGGAAATAAATCACCTTATACAAAGAAGGATTCAAAGAATCGGCAAAAGCTCTTAGGGCAAAAGTCTTTCCGGCACCCGGTTCCCCGACTAAAAGTCCCATGCCGTTTATCTTTTTAAGATAATCCAGCCGTGCCCGGGCTTCAGCAAAAGCTGCAGAAGCAAAGGAATCAGCTGTTTTTAAACCCTTTTTGAAGGGTTCCTGGGAAAGAGAATAAAAAGCCTTATACATCAACTTTCCTCCTCCTTCTTAGGAGAAAATTCCCGAAAAGATAGAGCCCGTTTGACCTTAGCGTTATCGGCAAAGTTAACAGGTGCCGCTGTGGCCACCTGTACACCGTTCTCATAGATATAAACACCCGTATCATCAAAACGTAATTCTACCCTCTGGCCAACAAATCGGGGAGGCAACTCAAAAAGCCGGCTGTTGATAGACACCGTGCCATCGTGCTTAACCTTTCTTTGGACCCGTTTCAAAAAGAGTTTATCCAAAGAGCCGGGATCGTCCACCATGCGAACTCTGCTTGTCTGAGATAAGTACATATCCAAGGGAGGCATGTCCAAGGAGGAGTGTTTTTTGCGATGGTAATCTTCCTCCAACCACCGCCAGAATCTTTGGTTAAGCTCCTCCAAAGAAGATGGCGGCTCACTTTTTAAAAGTGGAAAGAATCTGGTCTTAACCGTACCAAAAAAACGTTCAATTTTCCCTTTGCTAGCAGCATCATAAGGCTTTGTGTGGGTTAGTACAATTCCAAGGCTGGCGCAGGCGATTTGAAAGGTTTCTGATCGGTAAACTTTGCCATTATCTACATACACAATTTTCGGAATGCCCCGTCTGATCAAGGCCTCCTTAAAAACATTTTTAAGGGCATCAAATTTCTCAGAAACAGTAAACTGGGCAAAGGGTACGATCCTCGAACAATCATCAATAAACCCGAAAAGGAAAGTCTTAGTTTTCCTACCGTCAAGCAAAAGATATGGTCCTACTGACATGTCACCCTGCCACAAAACATTAACCTTGTCATAGGCAAAACGTTTTCTCTCTTGCTTTGCAGGTGCATCCTTGGCAATCAGTTCGTGCTTGCGCAAGAATCGGTAAATCGTAGCGTAAGAAACCCCCTTGGGCAGAATTTCTCCTTGGTCCACCAGTTGGTCATAAAAAACCGATACCGGCATATCCCGGTGCTGCTGGCGTAATAATAATAGCCGTTCTTCCTGCTGGGCATTTAATTTCCGGCACTGTCCTTTATCGGACCGGCTCTTTGGCTTTAGCCCGGCAAAGCCTGCTCGTCGGTAGTCCAAAAGCCAGCAAGAGATCGTTTTAGGCGTAAACTCTTTCTTACCGTAATAAGGTACCTGATGTTTTTTGCCGGCTACTTCTTCCAAGTACGTCTTTTGACAGCTGATCTGACCGTTAATAATGGGCGCGATAAGCCCGTAACGAAACAGTGCTATGCTCTCGCGCACTTTTTCATCCACCACAATCACCTCCGTTTTTGGAGGTTAACCGGAACATTGCCCTAATTGGTTCACACCGTTGCCCGGTATACTTGACCTGGTTTTAAATCAAAAGCAGCATTGCGAAAAATAACGTACCATTGGGTGCCCAACTCAATCCGACAGGGTAGCCACTTGCCATCAAGCCAAAGCCTTAAAGCTTCTCCACAATGAATTGAGTAGCTCGACAAAGCGCCTGTAAATACCCAGCGGTCCGTTTTCGGACAGTATGTTAATTGACCTTGTTCCTGCATTATACTTCACTCCTTAAGCGTGGCATTAATTAATGGGGCAATTACCGGTTAACTCTTGTCCATTCTAAAACGGACCAAGATACCCTATCCACGCAAAAGGTGTGTGGGTATGCAGAATATTCACAAGGGGACCTCATTCATGGTAAAATTAATTTGCCATAAAGTTGTCAATGAAATGACCTGTGGACCTTCTTACGAAGGTTGCTTTCCCCAAAGCTAGGATCATTTTAAGCAATTTTATGGCTTTTTCTTTACTATCTGTGGGAAGTGGTTCCCTAAACCCATCATCCCGGAAGAACATCTCGACCTGCTTTAGCTGCTTTAGGTAACGTTTCCGATAGAACTCCGTTAACTGGCGCTGCCCGGTTATTACCCGGTCAATGAAGCTACTTTTTAGCCGATCCAAAATGGTACTTACTGTGTATTGAAAGTAGGGAATCAGAAAGTTTGGCAGTAAGGATACTGTTTTGTTGCAAGAGGGGCACTTTAATCGGCAAATCGGTATCCTGAACAGCTCTTCTCCTTCAATAGCGTTTCGCCAGTAAAAACCATGCCGGATGAGGTTAACCATACCTCGGCAGTGTGGACATCGGTTTATCCTTGGGAAGTAGTTGTTAACACCTCGGACAGCGTAATCTCTTAGCGAACTGTTGAAGTTGTAGGCAATGACCAATAAAAATCCCCCCAAACAATTTGCTAAAATTTTAGCATTTTGCTGAGGGGGGATAAATAGATTTGGTTGTTTAATTATGAAAAAACACACCATGATTGTGTAGGTAATTATGTGCAAGTGGACA
>VENG01000044.1 GCA_009711705.1 Bacillota bacterium | reverse complement strand
ACACCCTTTCACCCCCGTATAACAGCATCAAATCCTTTTAAATTATACGAGGTTTTTTTATTGAAGTGGCTCACTTTTTTCCTGGCGTTTTCCTTATTTATGGCTCACTATTATTCTAGCGTTTATATCCTGTTCTTCCAGCATCATCTCCATTGGATACCTTGAATGGATACCATAAGCAGTCAGGTCTGAACAATGATTGGCTATATTTTTAAAGATATCGGCTATTCTCATACAAAGCTTGCACAATTCGTCTAGATCATGTATCTTAGGCGGATTTTGCCACATAAAACAAGGTATCCTTTAAGATACTTTTCAGCAGATTGCTGGCAGTGATAACAAATAATTTCAATTGGAACAGGATGTATTTTGAGAAGATATTCGGCACTGTCTAAATCCATTGCAGCAAATCTTTGCCACTCCTGTGCTTGTGTTACTTTATCCATACAGCACCATCCCCTCCCTTACGATTTGACGCTCCATACCAGGGATTGATTTGAGCTGATTAAACTTATCTTTTTTACCTACTATAACATCTACAGGCATTGATTTTCTGTCCCGAATGGCTTTGCGAATCAGTCTTACCGCATCAATTTCTCGAATGTTAACATCATCCGATATTACAACATAGAGGTCTAAGTCCGAATCAATATGAGGTTTACCACCTGCATAAGAACCGAACAGGAATATTTGTTCTACAGGAACAGTTTCTACTATGATATCTTTTATGATATTTAACTCATCCTGTATTCGTTTTTCCATATTGGCACCTCCATTTGTCCAACAATAACTTTGTCGTTTATTATATTATAAAATTTTTTCCATCCAGCTACAGGACATCATTGAGCTTCTGGATAATAGATCATTACTTGCCTCATAATTATGGCCTAATTAGAGAATTTTTCAAGCCGCTCTTGATGTGTGGGTTCAATAACCATGTTTTCATAGACGTTTATTCACCAAAAACATATTTGAATTAAATGCGGAGAGAGTCTGTTTATTTTTACCAAGTGTAAACCCCTTGTCAACGCAACACATTAATCCTTTATTTCAGTCACTTCACCACTAAACCAATGAATATAGCCGCAACGTTTACAAATTAAAGTTATAGCAGACGCATCTAGCCAATCCAAGTCAAACAAAGTAAATACTCTTGAGTTGAGCAATGCTTTTTCTAATCAGCAAGGTATCATTTTCCATAGCTCGTGCAATAGGCACCTGTATTTTCTAAAAGTATCTGTTTTTCGAAGGAGTCATATCGTTATGATAAGATACCGTTTTATTGATGAAGGAGAATAGACTTCTAATAAGTATTAAGCCAACAGCGTAAATTATTGTAAAGATTATCATCCACTTAATGTATGCCCCATGCTCCTCACGCAGCCACCGAAAAAAGCCTTTACCTCCCATCCAGTACTTTATTATATTTATGGAGTGAAAGACCATTAGTATAGCACCAATGTATATAATTGCTTGAAACCAAATAGGATAGCCAAGGTCAGGGTCAAATAAAAAATCTTTGAAAACAAATGACACTATAAAAAGAGTAATTAAATTCGGAAGTCCTACAAAAATAAGGTTCCGAGCAAACTTTTGCCTTGCATTTATATCCTTTTTTGTTTCACCGTTACCTGATGCCGCTACCCCGTTACCCCTCTTCCTACCGGCAACAGGGAAATCAGAAAGTATGGCTGATGCTACTAAGGCAAGGATAGACGTTATACCTGAAATATTTATTAGCGTATTCCAATAATTGGATATGTAAGAACTTGATAATCCTAAGAAAACTATAAATATCCCTAAAGCTAGCGATTCGAACAAATTCAACCCTACCTTTTTAAAAGGGTAACATGTACCAAATTTTTCTAGTTTGCAATTGCAGAAGTTTGACAAACAATTTGGGGAAAACAGGCATAGAATTGGAAGGAACTTTTTACTGTGTCGAGAATGAACAAAAGCTGGGTGATTAAATTGAACCGTAATAATTTTGGAGAACTATTGGTCGAAATTGAAAGTAAACGCCGAGAATTATATGATGTCTACTGGTTGGAGCCTCGAAACAAGGTTAAATTGGTTAGATTAAGCGAGGAGTTAGACCGATTAATAAACGAATATCAGCAAGGTCTTTAATAAACAAAATACCGGGAGCCTGTTTGGATAACAACGTTATCTCTTCCCACCGACCTTTGATTCCACTTAACTAAAGTCTATGCAAATTGGTACAAGCTACTCATCTTCACCTTACCTCGTATCCATCGTTCTCTAATTTCCCTTTAATACAATCCACCAATACTTTCCCTAACCACACGCAGGCTAAATTACACAATAAACTTACATTGGGATAGGACTCCCAGAATGCCCAGGGTGACAAGTTCGGCATTGAATGAATGTCTGCCGTAATGGAAAGAAGATGATAAATGTTCCATTTACCCAGGGGGATAACTAGAAATAATGCTGGAATACCTTGAAGTGCCAACTTCATCCAATTAAAACCTGTATGAGTTTTCCATCTTGATAACAGTGCTGGAATACCGAGCACCATCCCAAACATGATTGGAATCAGAAATATTCCCAGCCGGTAAACAAAGGTTCCCCATTCAGACATGGTAAGCATTATTAAAGCTTTCCTATGCGGGGGCAATAGAAACACAACTCCAAAATAGAAACTTAGCGTAATCAGCGTATATAATAATTCTTTACCAGCCGCTTGCTTCAGTTTTGGTCGCAAAACAAAAATCTCCTTTTCACTCTCACAGAACGCCAGCACTACCTTTTGTTTAATAATTAATTAATCATCTGGCATTTGTAATGTGGAATGTTCCAATTACAGTCCTACCATCAACAGCATACAGAGGGATTATTCGAACGCTAGGAGTTTTACGCATTAATTCCAAAGCTTCTTCCGGCGTTTTGGGCATCTCCCCATGAAGGTCTTCAGACCGAACATAACCAATAGTGCCGTCCTCACCCCTTGCACGAATTAAATCCGGCTCTGTATCTGGAGATGTGGCAAGTGAAGAGGAGCCATATGTCTGACCATACTTGTTCGTCGGATAAAGGGGTGCTTGGCTCTGGTTACGAACGGTTTCAGCTAAGGAAGGAAAACCGAACATTCCTACTGTTAAACCAGCAGCAAGGGTAATACCTCTGTTTATTGAATAAACGGGAGCAGTTGCTTTCTTTTGTTTAGGGATGTTCCCCCTTACCTTCAGGAAATTCTCTATTTTCTACCATTATTGTAATATGTAATTTGGGCATGTGCCAATAACAATTCACTTTGCAATATAGACAAAAGGCGACAAAGATTTTACTTTACAAAGAGATTATACAGCCATACTATGATAAAAAAAGTAAATGCCTATTGAGAGGCAGTTTAAAAGGAGTTAAACGGTGAAATTTTTATTTACGAATAAATACTTTTTAAGCTTGGTAGGAATCTTTGGCTACCTCCTTTTGTTATTTGTTTTGAATAAAATTGGATTTCATTTAAAGCAATGGCGTATTGAAGCAAAAACCTATGTTGCAGTGACTGCTATGTTCTACCTTACATGTGCCCAGTTTGTCGTTTGTATCCTAGGGGCACTGTTGTCCACTTGCACATAATTACCTACACAATCATGGTGTGTTTTTTCATAATTAAACAACCAAATCTATTTATCCCCCCTCAGCAAAATGCTAAAATTTTAGCAAATTGTTTGGGGGGATTTTTATTG
>VENG01000043.1 GCA_009711705.1 Bacillota bacterium | reverse complement strand
GAGTTGCAAACCTGCCTGAAGGAACAGAAATGGTAATGCCCGGGGATAACATTGAAATGGACATCGAACTCATCACCCCTATCGCCATTGAAGAAGGTCTGCGCTTTGCTATCCGTGAAGGCGGACGTACCGTGGGAGCCGGCGTAGTTACCGGTATCGTTAACGATTAGGTAAGGGCAGAAATTTTGTTGCTGCATAGAGTTGACAAGCTTCTTAATTTAGAATCCCCGTCCACGAGGCGGGGATTAGACTACTGCGTATTGTGTCTCAGTAAGGTAAAGTGTTGACTTTAAAATCCAATTGTGATATATTCGGTAAGGTAATTTTCGAAGTGATGTTTGGGTTTTTAAGCCCTAGGAGGTGGCGTAATTGCGTGTGGGGGTTACTTTAGCGTGCACACAGTGCAAGCAGAGGAACTATACAACGACCAAGAATAAGAAAAACGACCCTAGCCGCATTGAAATGAGGAAATATTGTCGTTTTTGCAATGCCCACACCTTACATAAAGAAACGAAATAATAAGTAGGGTGTACTGGTCGAAATAAGGGGTATGATAGGTTTGCATGTCCCGTTCGCCGGTGCTAATATTCTTTGAGTTAATTCTGGCTAAGGATGTGGCGATATGGCAGTTACCAAGAAACAGGCGAAACAGGCAACTGACAAAAATACTGGCCCGGCAAAAAAAAGTGGTAAAAAAACGGAAAAACAGGCCACCTCGGGAAATGCACTGGTCAAGAAAGACAGCAAGAAGGATGTGGCAAAAAAAGGTCGGGGAAAAATTGGGTCCGCTCGGAGTTATATTACGGGTGTTTTAAATGAGCTTAAAAAGGTTCACTGGCCAAATCGAAAGGAATCGACAATATATACCTCGGTGGTCGTGGTGGCGGTGGTCGTGGTGGCCGGATTAATTTGGATATTCGATTTGCTTCTCAGTAGTTTGTTAAAGCTTATTTATTAGAATATTTTGAGGAGGTGAGGGGCCTGGATTGAGCTGGGTCCCTTGAATTTATGAGCAAACTATGGTATGTGGTGCATACCTACTCCGGATATGAGAATAAGGTAAGGGCAAACCTTGAGAAGCGTATAGAGTCCATGAGCATGGAGGACAAGATATTCAGGATACTTGTTCCCATGGAGGACGAGGTAGAAATTAAGGATGGTAAGCGTAAGGTTACCAAAAAAAAGGTATTCCCAGGTTATGTGCTGGTGGAAATGATTATGAGTGACGATTCCTGGTATGTAGTTCGAAACACGCCGGGAGTTACCGGTTTTGTGGGTAGCGGCGCAAAGCCCATACCTTTGAATGAGCAAGAAGCTCAATCCATAATGAAGCAAATGGGTATGGAAGAAGCAGAGCCCAAAGTGGACTTTACCCCGGGTGAGCATGTACGGGTAGTTGAGGGGCCATTTGAAAATTTCAGTGGTGAAATTGAAGAAATTTACGCCGATAAAGGCAAGATGAAAGTAAGTATTTCCATGTTTGGCCGTGAGACCCCTGTGGAATTGGAATTTGGCCAGGTGGAAAAAATAAGTTAGTCTTTTAACTGTGACCTAGGAGGTGTGAAGATTTGGCTAAAAAGGTAGCTGCAGTTATTAAATTGCAAGTGCCGGCCGGCAAGGCTACCCCTGCTCCGCCGGTAGGACCGGCATTAGGACAGCACGGGGTTAATATTATGCAATTTGTCAAGGAATATAATGAACGTACTGCAAAAAGCGCCGGCATGATTATTCCTGTCGAGATTACGGTATATGAAGATCGTTCCTTTAGTTTTATTACCAAGACACCACCTGCTGCCGACTTATTGAAAAAGGCTGCAGGGCTCGAAAAGGCTTCCGGTGAGCCCAATAAGAATAAGGTGGGCAAGGTAACCAAGGATCAGGTAAAAGAAATAGCTGAGACTAAGATGCAGGATTTGAATGCGGCTTCGGTCGAGGGGGCTATGCGTATGGTTGAAGGTACAGCCCGCAGCATGGGAATCGAAGTTAAGTAATAGAATTTATAAGGTTTTACGTGGGAGGAAATAATTTTTCCGATCTACCACAAGGAGGTTGTTGGATGCCTAAACACGGCAAGAATTATCAGGATGCTCTTAAAGAAATAGACAGATATCAGGAATATGAACCTGCCGAGGCTTGTGAAATGGTTAAAAAATTGGCCAAGGCTAAGTTTGATGAATCAGTTGAAGTTGCTATCCGGTTAGGGGTTGACCCCAGGCACGCCGATCAGCAGGTGCGCGGGGCTATAGTTCTTCCCCATGGTACAGGTAAAACCGCTGCTGTTCTAGTGTTTGCTAAGGGCGATAAGGCTAAAGAGGCCGAAGACGCTGGCGCTGACTTTGTCGGAGCCGAGGATATGGTAGAAAAGATTCAGGGTGGATGGCTTGACTTTGATGTGGCCATTGCTACACCGGACATGATGGGCACGGTTGGTAAGCTTGGACGTATATTGGGCCCCCGGGGTCTGATGCCGAACCCGAAGACCGGAACAGTGACTATGGATGTTGGGCGGGCGGTTCAAGAAGCCAAGGCCGGTAAAATTGAGTACAGGGTCGATAAGGCGGGCAATATCCATGCCCCCATAGGAAAGGTATCCTTTGATGCCGATAAATTGCAGGAAAATCTTCGCACCCTTGTGGAGCAGTTGATCAAGGTTAAGCCTTCAGCTGCCAAAGGAACGTATATTAAGGGTGTCACTTTGGCCTCCACCATGGGACCTGGGATAAAGGTCAACGCACAGAAGGCCAGTGCTAAGTAGGAACGCAGGTACTATAAATATCAAAAACATAATGATGTTGAGCTGCAGACAGATGGTGCATCTGCTTAAAGGACGACGCGCCGCCATCCGAGGCCGGGAATTTCAACCTGTTATTTTTAGGTCCCTGGTGTATTGTCTGCCAGGGATCTTTATTTTGTCCTTTTGCCAAAAAGGAAGGAGGTGCATTGAATGCCGATTAGTAGACAGGAAAAAGAAGCCGTGATAGAAATGCTTCGAGAAAGATTGCAAAATTCACAGGTAGTTATCCTTGCGGATTACAGAGGCTTGGATGTTGCGGCTATGAATAAGCTGCGCCGTAAGATGCAGGCTGCCGAAAGTGAATTTAAAGTAGTCAAAAATACTCTTACCAAACGAGTCGCACATGAGATAGGACTCGAAGGCTTAGATCCATTCTTGGAGGGCCCAACGGCGATAGCCACTTGTGCTAATGACCCTGTTGCACCAGCGAAAGTTCTAAAGGAAATTGCCAAGGAACATAAAGAGTTAGAAATAAAAGCAGGTGTACTGGAAGGTAGTGTTGTTGATGTAGCTGCAATACAGGCATTGGCAGACTTGCCGTCCAGGGAGGTTTTGCTGGCACAGGTGGCCCGGGGAATGCAAGCGCCGCTTACGGGCTTTGCAGGGGCTTTGCAAGCACTGCTGCGTAATTTTGCTTATGCTCTGGAAGCTATTCGCAAGCAAAAGGCCGGGGAGAGCGCCGGCTAGTTCTAACAAATCTTAATCTCAACTGAAAAAATAGGAGGTAATTTAAAAAATGTCCAAAGTACAAGAAATTCTGGATGCTGTAAAAGAGCTTTCCGTATTGGAATTAGCGGAATTAGTAAAAGCTTTTGAAGATGAGTTTGGTGTAAGTGCGGCTGCCCCAGTAGCAGCTGTTGCAGCACCGGCCGGTGCAGGTGCTGAAGAAGCTGCGGAAGAGCAAACTGAATTTGATGTAGTTCTTGCTTCTGTAGGAGATAAAAAGATTAATGTTATTAAAGTAGTACGTGAGGCTACAGGCCTTGGTCTAAAAGAGGCAAAAGAGGTTGTCGACAATGCTCCCAAGCCCATTAAGGAACAAATTAGTAAGGAAGATGCAGAGGCACTCAAGGCTAAGTTGGAAGAAGTTGGCGCCAGCGTAGAAATAAAATAGTGAAAGTCCCTTTATAATGTGAATAATTGGCTCGCAGGGGTATGTGACATAATAAAACACCAATGCGAGTTTTTTATCTTCGCACAGCCTGTAAGACCCCGGCCTCGCATAAGGAAAGGGGACACACCTGCTGAAGCGTGGGTATTTCTCTGGGGACAGGAATGTCCCCAACTAATGGGATTAACAGGCTGTAAGCTCGAAATAAGTGCGACTAAGGTTCAGATGGGGTCACTTGTACCCGAAGGGTGAAACCCCACCTGAACCAAGTCTTCTTTATCTAGAAGGGGGTGTTTATTAAGATGCCCCGAAAGTTAAAGATGTTATTAAGGTTTGGAGGCATGCTTGTCATAGGGTTTGCTGTCTTTTCGGATCTGCCGGGTATTTGGACCATTTTGGTTGGCGCCGCGGGTGCTGTAATGTTTTTTTCCTCCGGCCCTACCTGAGGTGACTGCTAAGCCGCTTGCCGGCTTTTAAAGATGTTATCCAAACCTTAGAGTATGAGTAGATGTACCAAAAAGATTCCGGTAACAGCCCGGAATCTTTTTGGTACAATAATGAATTAATGTTGACAGGTACTTACTCTTGTGCTAACATTTAATAATGTCATTTTGTTTGTAATTTGAGGTAAATTTTTATTTGAACATAGTATTTGGATATGTATTTTGGGAAATAATAGTTTGGATAGGGTAGGCGACCGTATTTTAAGCGAGGTATTGTTTTAGAAACAAGACCTTGCTTTTCATTGTTTGTTTTATCTTCGCACAGCCTGTAAGACCCTGCCCCCCGTAGGGTCGGGGACTAACAGGCTGTAGCTCGAAATAAGTGCGACTAAGGTTCAAGTGGGGTCAAGACCCACCTGAACCAAGTCTTCTTTATCTTCGCACAGCCTGTAAGACCCCGCCCTCGCATAAGGAAAGGGGACACACCTGCTGGAGCTTGGGTGTTTTCTGGGGACAGGAATGTCCCCAACTAATGGGATTAACAGGCTGTAAGCTCGAAATAAGTGCGACTAAGGTTCAGATGGGGTGAAAACCCCACCTGAACCAAGTCTTCTTTATCTCTATTAAGGGGTGTGGTCCGTAAATATGATAACAAATCAGGTGGGTGCCGGGGCTAGGTATAACTTTGGCAAGCTGGAAGAAGTTCTGGACCTTCCTAACCTTATTGAAGTGCAGCGTAATTCTTATGAGTGGTTTTTGGAGAACGGATTGCGCGAAGTATTTCACGATATTTCCCCCATTAATGATTTCACAGGTAATTTAGTTTTAGAGTTTCTTGATTACACCCTAGGGGAGCCGAAGTATGACGTAGAGGATTGCAAAGAGCGAGATGTCACTTATGCGGCTCCGCTCCGTGTAAAGGTGCGTCTTATTAATAAAGAAACAGGAGAAGTTAAAGAACAGGAAGTTTTTATGGGTGACTTCCCGTTGATGACCGAGAAAGGGACATTTATCATTAACGGGGCGGAACGAGTCATTGTCAGTCAGCTGGTGCGTTCTCCCGGGGTCTATTTTGCCGAGCAGCTTGATCCTAGCGGTAAAAAGTTGTTTACCGCAACCATTATTCCAAACCGCGGGGCGTGGTTGGAGTTCGAAACCGATGTCAACGATCATGTTTTTGTTCGGGTTGACCGTACCAGGAAAATCCCGGTTACGGTCTTAGTGCGGTCCCTTGGCTATGGATCCAACAACATGATAATGGAGCTTTTCCAAGAAAATAAATCCATACAGGATACACTCACCAGGGATAACACCGAGACCGAAGAGGAAGCTCTGGTTGAGATATATAAAAGGCTGCGCCCGGGAGAGCCTCCCACCGTGGAAAGCGCTAAAAGCCTTTTAAATACTTTATTCTTTGACCCTAAGCGTTATGACCTGGCACATGTGGGGAGGTATAAAGTTAACAAGAAACTTCAACATGGTATTCTATACCATGAACCGGTCGAAGGTGAAGAGGATAGCCAGCCATCATTTATCAGAGAACTTACTCCTACGGATATAATTGAAGCCATCAAATACCTGCTACGCTTGATAGAAGGAGAAGGACAGGTAGATGATATAGACCATTTGGGGAACAGGCGGATTCGTTCTGTGGGGGAGCTCTTGCAGAATCAGTTTCGGATTGGGCTTTCACGTATGGAGCGCGTGGTCCGGGAGCGCATGACCATCCAGGATGTGGATGTGATTACCCCACAGGTTTTAATAAATATAAGGCCTGTTGTGGCCTCTATCAAGGAATTCTTTGGCTCGAGCCAGTTGAGCCAGTTTATGGACCAGACAAATCCCCTGGCCGAACTCACCCATAAACGAAGGCTGTCGGCTTTGGGGCCGGGTGGTTTGAGCAGGGAAAGAGCGGGCTTTGAGGTGCGTGACGTGCATCACTCTCACTATGGCCGCATGTGTCCCATTGAGACTCCTGAAGGTCCTAATATCGGGCTGATAGGTTCTTTAAGTAGTTATGCCAGAATCAACCGTTACGGTTTTATTGAGACACCTTATCGAAAAGTAGATAAAGAAAACAAGAAAGTGACAGAGGAGATAGTCTATCTTACTGCTGACGAGGAAGATAAGTATATTGTAGCCCAGGCTAACGCACCTTTGGATGAAAACTGTTACTTTGCTTCGGAGCAGGTGAATTCTCGGCACGGGCATGAGATATTAAAGGTACGTGCTGACAAAGTGGATTACATGGATGTATCTCCCAAACAGGTATTCAGTGTAGCCACATCTTTGATTCCGTTTCTAGAGCATGATGACGCCAACAGGGCCCTCATGGGTGCAAACATGCAGCGGCAGGCTGTGCCCCTTTTAAGGACTAGTGCACCTGTAGTGGGAACCGGCATTGAATATAAAGCAGCACGAGATTCCGGGGTAGTTGTTATTGCAAAGAACGGCGGTGTTATTGAGCGGGTTACCGGTAAGCAAATTATCATAAAAACCGAAGATGATAAATTAGATACTTATAAGCTCTTGAAATTTGCCAGGTCCAACCAGGGAACTTGTATTAACCAAAAACCTATAGTTAAAAAAGGCATGCGGGTGGAAGCAGGTGATGTTATCGCCGACGGTGCTTCTACCGATAAAGCAGAGCTAGCCCTGGGAAGGAATATCTTGGTGGCATTCATGCCCTGGGAAGGCTATAACTATGAGGATGCCATCTTGATCAGTGAAAAATCAGTTAAGGACGATTATTTTACATCCATACACATTGAAGAGTATGAATGTGACGCCAGGGACACCAAACTGGGACCGGAGGAAATCACACGGGATATTCCCAATGTTGGCGAAGAAATCCTTAAAGACCTGGATGAACGCGGAATAATTAGGACCGGAGCTGAAGTGCGCCCCGGAGATATTCTAGTAGGTAAAGTGACCCCTAAGGGAGAGACAGAGCTTACTGCTGAAGAAAGACTTCTGCGTGCTATCTTTGGTGAAAAGGCCAGGGAAGTTCGCGACACCTCACTGCGTGTGCCACACGGTGAGTCGGGAAAAGTGGTAGACGTTAAGGTGTTTTCAAGGGACAATGGGGATGAACTGCCGCCGGGAGTAAATCAACTGGTTCGCGTTTACCTCGGGCAAAAGCGCAAGATTTCCGAAGGCGATAAAATGGCAGGGCGTCACGGTAATAAAGGGGTTATTGCCCGTATTATGCCGGAAGAGGATATGCCCTTTTTGCCTGATGGCACTCCCATTGAAATAGTTTTGAACCCCCTTGGTGTCCCGTCCCGAATGAATATTGGGCAGGTTTTGGAGTGCCACCTGGGTTGGGCTGCTAAAACTTTGGGTTACAATGTAGCCACTCCGGTGTTTAACGGAGTTTCCGAACAAGATATGCGTGATTTCCTCGCCAAAGCCGGACTGCCGGAGAATGGGAAAGTGAATTTATATGACGGTAGGACCGGTGAGCCTTTTGATAGTGAAGTTACGGTAGGCTATGTATATATGTTAAAACTGGCCCACTTGGTGGATGACAAGATCCATGGCCGTTCCACCGGCCCTTACTCTTTAGTTACACAACAGCCTTTGGGCGGGAAAGCCCAATTCGGAGGGCAGCGTTTCGGAGAGATGGAAGTGTGGGCCCTGGAAGCTTATGGTGCAGCACATACTCTGCAGGAAATTTTAACCGTAAAATCGGACGATGTGGTCGGCCGGGTGAAGACTTACGAAGCCATTGTAAAAGGAGAAAATGTACCCGAACCTGGTGTACCAGAATCCTTTAAGGTGTTAATTAAAGAATTGCAGAGTTTGGGATTAGATGTGAAAGTGCTTTCCGAAGACGATGAAGAGGTTGAGATTAAGGAAGTTGAAGAAGATGTGGCTGAAACTGCAAAGGAACTGGGTATAGATTTGCACAATGGTTCCGAAAATCGCAAGACTCCCCAAGATAAGGAGGAAACTAAAACGGATGGGGAAGATGGCGAGAAGGAGGAGACCCAGGAGAAAAGTGAAGCGGAGGAGGGTCTGGCCAAAAAGCTCCTGAATAAGGCGCTGACAGAGGCAAAAGAAAAGTAAAATATACCCTTGAAGGGAGAGAGTTCCTTGCTGGACTTGCACAACTTTGACCGCATCCGCATTGGTTTGGCTTCCCCTGATCAGATCCTTCACTGGTCCAGTGGAGAAGTAAAAAAGCCTGAAACTATAAATTATCGAACATTAAAACCCGAACGAGACGGGTTGTTTTGTGAGCGCATTTTTGGCCCCACCAGGGATTGGGAATGCCACTGCGGTAAATATAAGCGGGTTCGTTACAAAGGGGTTGTTTGTGACCGTTGCGGAGTGGAGGTTACCCGTTCCAAAGTACGCCGGGAACGTTTAGGTCACATCAAGCTGGCTGCCCCTGTTTCACATATCTGGTACTTTAAAGGAATTCCCAGCCGCATGGGATTGCTTTTAGATATGTCTCCAAGGGCTTTGGAAAAAGTATTATACTTTGTGTCTTATATTGTTATAGATCCGGGTGATACTTCTTTAATTAAAAAACAGTTACTCACAGAAACCGAGTACCGTGAGTATAGAGATAAATACGGCGGCTCTTTTAAAGCAGGTATGGGTGCGGAGGCCATCAAAGATTTATTGGCTGAAATTAACCTTGCGGAGATGCACCGTGAGCTCCGCCAGGAGCTGAAGGAAGTAAGCGGCCAGCGCAAGATACGTGCCATCAGGCGTCTTGAAGTTACAGAAGCCTTTAAAAAGAGCAGAAATAACCCTGACTGGATGATACTGGACGTTATACCGGTAATTCCTCCTGAACTAAGGCCTATGGTGCAGTTGGACGGCGGACGGTTTGCTACCTCCGATTTAAATGATTTGTACCGCCGGGTTATTAACCGTAATAACAGGTTGAAAAGGCTTTTAGATTTGGGAGCCCCGGACATTATTGTTCGCAATGAAAAGCGAATGCTTCAAGAAGCGGTAGACGCTCTTATTGATAACGGGAGGCGTGGGCGTGCCGTTACCGGATCAGGAAACCGTCCTTTAAAGTCCTTGAGCGACATGTTAAAAGGTAAGCAGGGCCGGTTCCGCCAGAACCTTTTAGGGAAAAGGGTGGACTATTCAGGGCGTTCAGTTATTGTCGTAGGGCCACACCTGAGAATACACCAGTGCGGGCTGCCAAAAGAAATGGCGCTTGAGCTCTTTAAGCCCTTTGTAATGAAAAAGCTCGTTAATGGGGGGCATGCTCATAACATAAAGAGTGCTAAGCGAATGGTGGAAAGAGTAAAGCCGGAAGTATGGGATGTTCTGGAAGATGTGATTCGTGAGCACCCGGTATTATTGAACCGGGCCCCCACCTTGCACCGTCTAGGCATTCAAGCTTTTGAGCCGGTATTGGTTGAGGGAAGAGCCATTCAAATCCATCCCATGGTATGTACCGCATATAATGCTGACTTTGACGGCGACCAGATGGCGGTGCACGTACCCCTGTCGGCAGAGGCGCAGGCAGAGGCACGGCTTTTAATGCTTTCAGCTCATAACATATTGAATCCCAAGGATGGTAAACCGGTAACCATCCCCACGCAAGATATGGTTCTGGGTTGCTATTACCTTACCATGGCAAGAACACGGGAAGAGCTGGATGGCAAAGAAGATAAGACCCAGTATTGCTTTAAGGATGAAAATGAGGCCATAATGGCTTATGATAACAAGGTGGTTACCTTGCATATGCCGGTTAAAATCCGCAGGTCCGGCGGCCAGTTGTTGGAAACCACTGTGGGTAGAATTATTTTTAACCAGGCGCTACCTGAGGAATTAAAGTACTTTAACGAGGTGGCAGACAAAAAGGCCATGGGTAAAATCGTAAGCAGGTGTTACCAAAAGCTGGGCTTTGCCGCTACAAGTGAGCTTTTGGACGGTCTTAAGTATCTGGGCTATAGGTATGCCACTCAGGCCGGGGTTACAATAGCTGTTTCCGACATTAAAATACCTGGAAAGAAGAAGGAGCTTCTGGCTCATGCCGAAGGCAGGGTGGAAAAAGTTGAAGCTCAGTACAGACGGGGGCTTATAACTGAAGACGAACGGTACCGCAAGGTTACCGGCATCTGGAGAGAGACTACCGAGTCTGTAACCGAAGCATTGGTAGAAAGCCTGGATAAGTTTAATCCTGTGTATATGATGGCTAATTCCGGCGCTCGTGGTAATATTCAACAAATACGACAGTTAGCAGGCATGAGGGGTCTTATGGCAGACCCGTCCGGACGGATTATCGACCTGCCCATTAAGGCCAACTTCCGTGAGGGGTTAACGGTTTTGGAATACTTTATTTCCACTCACGGTGCTCGCAAAGGTCTTGCTGACACAGCGCTGCGCACAGCCGATTCAGGTTACCTGACCCGGCGTTTGGTGGATGTTTCCCAAGATGTTATTGTGCGGGAAGAAGACTGCGGCACTGATGAAGGTATTGAGGTAAGCGAAATCAGAGACGGTACCGAGGTTATTGAACCGTTCGGTGACCGTATTGTCGGCCGTGTGGCTCTGGTAGACATTGTTCATCCCGAAACAGGCGAAGTACTGGTTAAAGCAAATGATACTATTCAAGAAGAAGATGCCGATAAAATCTTGGAAGCCGGGATTGAAAAGATTAGAATTCGGTCAGCCTTCACCTGTCGTACACGTTCCGGTGTTTGTATTAATTGTTACGGCCGTAATTTAGCTACAGGACTTAGGGTAGACATCGGAGAGGCTGTCGGCATAATAGCAGCTCAATCTATCGGGGAGCCGGGCACGCAGCTTACTATGCGCACATTCCACACCGGAGGTGTTGCCGGGGAGGATATTACTCAGGGTTTGCCCCGGGTGGAGGAACTGTTTGAGGCCCGCAAGCCTAAAGGGCTGGCCATAATCAGTGAATTGGAAGGAAAAGTGCAGGTTAAAGAAGTTAAAGGTCGCCTGGAGATTGATGTTACCCGTAGTGATGGTGAGCGGGCCAGTTATCAGGTACCCTTTGGGGCACGGATTAAGGTACGGGACGGGGATTCCGTAATTGCCGGACAGGAGCTTACCGAGGGTTCGGTAAATCCCCATGACTTGCTGAGGATTAAGGGTCCCGGAGGGGTGCAGGTTTATTTATTGCAAGAGGTGCAAAAGGTTTACAGAATGCAAGGCGTGGATATTAATGATAAGCATATAGAAGTGATGATACGGCAGATGATGCGCAAGAAGAGAGTGGATGAGTCAGGAGATACTGATATGCTGCCCGGTGTTTTGGTGGATAAATTTGATTTTGAAAAGGAAAACGAAAAGGCCATAGCCGCCGGCGGTGAGCCTGCCAAGAGTACGGAAGTACTTCTCGGCATCACAAAGGCTTCCTTGGCCACTGACTCCTTCTTATCAGCAGCTTCCTTCCAAGAGACTACCAGAGTTCTGACTGAAGCTGCTATCAAGGGTAAGCTTGATCCCCTGTTAGGACTCAAGGAAAATGTAATCATTGGGAAGCTGGTGCCCGCCGGCACAGGAATGAGCAGGTATCGTTCTATCGAAATAGACCAGAGCGAATCTATGCAGCCGGAAGGGGAAGCCGATCAATGGAACCAAACTGCAAGCACAACGGACAGCGGTGTTCAAATGCAGCCGGAATATGATGAATTGATGCCCGGTTCCTCAATTAATCACGAGTAAAATGATAGGTCTTCTTTATTATTGACATTGGCAGGTGCCGGTGATATTATATACGGGTGCGTGTATGCGCTGTAGTTACTATTGTTTATGGAGACTGACCATGTCTTTAGAAAAATTGTTAAATGCAAAGAAAACCACGGTAGGGGCCAAGCAAACTTTGAAGGCAATACAGAAAAAAGAAGCAATAATGATTTTCGTGGCCCAAAACGCTGAAGGACGCATAGTAGACCCCATCAAACAGGCATGTATTGAGAATAATATACCGGTTGAAAATGTTGAATCAATGGTTGTCTTAGGTAAAGCCTGCGGTATAGGGGTTGGGTGCGCTGTAGCAGCGTTAGTGGCGGAGTAACTCCGGTTATGTTTTTAAGGAAGGCGGTTTCCGCCTTCCATGTTAGTCTTTGATTAATGCCCATAAAAGGAGGTGTATGTTGATGCCAACGATCCATCAGCTTATTCGTAAGGGTAGAAAAGATATTACACAAAAATCAGATTCACCAGCACTTAAGGGATCTCCGCAAAAGCGTGGCGTATGCACAAGGGTCTATACAACCACACCTAAAAAACCGAACTCCGCCCTACGCAAAGTTGCCAGGATAAGATTAACTAACGGTATAGAAGTTACAGCTTATATTCCAGGTATTGGACATAATTTGCAGGAGCACTCTGTAGTGTTAGTGCGTGGGGGACGTGTGAAGGATATTCCCGGCGTAAGGTATCACGTAGTACGCGGTGCACTTGACTGTGCCGGTGTTCAAAACAGGAATCGTAGTCGTTCCAAGTACGGGGCGAAACGTCCTAAAAAGTAATTGTTATACGACTAGCCCAGGAAAGGGGGGAAAGTTATGCCCAGAAGAGGAGCCGCACCCAAGCGTGAGGTTCTCGCGGATCCGGTTTATGAAAGTGTAGTTCTAACTAAGTTGGTAAACCAAATCATGTTGGACGGCAAGAAAAGTATTGCTGAGAAAATATGTCACGGTGCTTTCGACATTATCAAGGAAAAGACAGGTAAGGAACCCTTGGAAGTGTTTGAACAGGCCATGCAAAACATCATGCCTGTATTGGAAGTTAAAGCCCGCCGGGTTGGTGGTGCCAACTATCAGGTGCCGGTAGAAGTTCGGCCGGAACGCAGGCAGACACTTGCCATTCGCTGGCTGGTGAATTATTCCCGGCAGCGTGCCGGTAGAAATATGCGCGAAAAGTTGGCTAATGAAATTATGGATGCTGCTACGAGTACAGGAGCAGCTGTTAAGAAGAAAGAAGATACGCATAAGATGGCGGAAGCTAACAAGGCTTTTGCTCATTACAGGTGGTAGTAAAGGGGGGTCTTCATGGCGCGCCAATTTCCGCTGCAAAAAACGCGCAATATAGGTATCATGGCCCATATCGACGCCGGCAAGACCACCACCACTGAACGCATTCTGTTTTATACCGGTAGGGTGCATAAGTTAGGTGAGGTTCATGATGGTGCCGCTACCATGGATTGGATGATTCAGGAGCAGGAGCGGGGGATAACTATAACCTCTGCGGCCACCACATGCCATTGGCGAGATCATTGTGTCAATATCATTGACACACCAGGGCACGTGGACTTCACTGTCGAAGTGGAGCGCTCCTTGAGGGTACTTGACGGCGCCGTTGCCGTGTTTTGTTCGGTAGGTGGAGTTGAGCCTCAATCAGAAACAGTGTGGCGGCAGGCAGACAAATATGGAGTTCCTAGAATTGGTTTTATAAACAAAATGGATCGTATAGGTGCAGATTTTTACCGGGGTATGGAAATGATCAAAAGCCGTTTGGGTGCAAACCCTGTGGCACTTCAACTGCCTATTGGCAGTGAAGACAATTTCCGGGGCCTGGTTGATCTGGTGGAGCAAAGGGCTTTCTTGTATCTGGATGATTTAGGCAGAGAGTTCAAGGAAATCGATGTTCCTGAAGACATGGTAGAGATTGTCGCCAAGTACAGAGACATTCTTTTGGAGAATGTGGCCGAGTCCGATGACCAAATAATGATGAAGTATTTGGAAGGTGAAGATCTTACTCCGGAAGAGATAAAAAGAGGCATTCGCAAAAGCACACTGGATGTGCAGATAGTGCCGCTCTTATGTGGGTCGGCTTTCAAGAATAAAGGTGTGCAGCCACTTTTAGACGCTATAGTAGATTATATGCCGGCTCCTTCGGATGTTGCCGCCGTGGAGGGGATTAAGCCCGATACCGATGATGAAGCTGCTCGTTCAGCCAAAGATGACGGTCCTTTTTCTGCGCTGGCTTTTAAGATAATGACAGATCCTTATGTGGGAAGGCTTACCTTCTTTCGAGTGTATTCCGGTACGGCCAAGGCTGGTTCTCATGTCCTTAACTCGACCAAGGGTAAGCGTGAGCGGCTAGGCCGCATCCTGCGGATGCATGCCAATCACAGGGAAGAAATTACCCAGGTTTATGCCGGAGATATTGTAGCCGCCATTGGGTTAAAATTTACCGGTACCGGTGATACCCTGTGCAGCGAAGATGACACTATCATTCTTGAGTCCATGGAATTTCCTGAGCCTGTGATATCAGTGGCCATTGAGCCTAAAACCAAGACAGACCAGGATAAGATGACAGTGGCCCTGCAGAAGTTGGGAGAAGAAGATCCCACTTTTAAGGTTCATGTGGATGAAGAAACCGGCCAGACCATAATCAGAGGGATGGGCGAGTTGCATTTGGAAGTAATTGTAGACCGGCTTTTCCGTGAATTCAAAGTAGAAGCCAATGTCGGTCGCCCGCAAGTTTCTTACAAAGAGACTATTCGAAAGAGCACAAAGGCCGAAGGAAAGTTCGTTAGGCAGAGTGGTGGCCGGGGACAATACGGTCACGTGGTCTTAGAAATAGAGCCCAGAGAACCGGGATTGGGTTATGAATTCGTCAATAAGATTGTCGGTGGCTCTGTTCCCAAGGAATATATTCCCGCAGTAAATGCCGGTGTGCGGGAGGCCCTGGAAAACGGAACCGTGGCCGGGTATCAAATGGTCGATGTGAAGGCAACTCTGGTTGACGGCTCCTATCACGATGTTGACTCTTCGGAAATTGCTTTTAAAGTTGCAGGCAGCATGGCTCTGCGAGAAGCGGTTAAAAGGGCCCGGCCTGTCCTCTTAGAGCCTTTCATGAAAATCGAAGTAGTAGTTAATGAAGAGTATATGGGTGACGTTATTGGCGATATCAATGCCCGTAGGGGAAGGGTCGAAGAAATGGAACCAAGGGGCAACACCCAGGTTATTCACGGCTATGTCCCACTGTCTGAAATGTTTGGATACGCTACCGAGCTCAGGTCCCGCACTCAAGGTAGGGGTACCTATACCATGCAGTTCAGCCATTATGAAGAGGTGCCGCAAAGTATTGCCCAAGATATTATTGCCAAGAATTTTGGTTAATTTTTTGTAACGTCAAGAAAAAAAGGAGGAAAATAAAATGGCCAAGGCAAAATTTGAGCGCAACAAACCGCACGTAAACATTGGAACCATCGGTCACGTAGACCATGGTAAGACCACATTGACGGCGGCAATAACCATTTGTCTGTCCC
>VENG01000042.1 GCA_009711705.1 Bacillota bacterium | reverse complement strand
TAAAAATGAATATAAAAAGTGGCTCAATATTTTCTCAGCGCTTTTCCAAAAGTGGCTCACTTTTTTATCAGCGTTAGTGGCTCAATATTTTCCTGGCGAGTGGCTCACAATTCTCTTGACAATCGCACTAAAAGTCCTTCCTTTGAAAGAAATTTTTTTAGCGGCTGCTGAAAAGATTGAATTCCCATAGCTGGGAGCAGGCGCGACTTCATTCTTCTGAGGCAATCAAAAATTTTGGCGAGGGAGTTATTACGCGTTATCAACGATTAAGGCTCAAAACCAGGGATTACCTGATGTTTGAGCCTCTTTTCTTGCCAAAACTTCCGATTGGACCCTTTAAGAACCGTCCCCCCTGGTCATTTAAAATACTTGCTCTAGGCCCAATTTTCGTATATATTCTAACCAATTATATACCATCCCAGGCCGATATTTATAGGCTCCATCATCATCCAAATGCTTTTCTAATGCTAGTGCAAGTAAAGCATATTCGTTTTCCAACGATGTATCAAACACACCTTGGTCATCAGTATTAATGGACACTGATAATAATGGGCTATTTTTAATCTCATCAACATCTTCTGTAAGCTCTAAATTATTAAACTGAATTATGGGGTGCTCGTCATACCTTCCAATTGTACTTATTAAATAGTTTGAGGACGGGTTTGCTTCAATAGCTATGCCTTTTTTGGCAATATCAAACTGCATCCTTTTTTGCAATTTATGTACCAAGGTTACATACATATTATCAGCTTGAAATATGTACTTTTCTTTCCCCTTCTCCCTAACTCGTCGATCAAAATGATAAAAATAATAGAGGTCTTTGAGTTTACCTGTTAAACGCACATTGTTGGATACAAGTGTATTTATCTCAAAACGTTTATACTGCAAGAGCGGTGTATAATGCAAATACACCTCAAATGCCTCATCGTCGAATTTGTATAAGTACGGGTTATCCCCCCGCAATTTCCATGCATCATAATAATCATGAATAGATATATTGCCGCCTTTAAATTCGCTATACAATTCATTATACAAAGTAAAATAAATATGCTCTAATTTTGATAATAAAACGTTATCTATTGAAATGCCGTAACTGCGCGCTTTTCCTATTAACCATGCTATGTTGTCCATAGCATCCTGCTTGCACAATATCAATTTATTTTCTTTTAATTCATAATAAGACTTTGCATTAATTCCCAGTGCAAGAGCATGTCCCAAACGACTGCCTCTAGACAAATTACAAAAAAGAATTGCCTCATCTATAGCTCGCAAACCATCCGATATATCAAGAAAGTCTTCCCCCACATGATATGTTGCATATAAATTGATAGGTGCTTTTGCTCGAAATGGTGACATTTTGCCCTTTATCTTCAGGTTTGTTAAATACCTGAATACCTGCGCAAACACTTCTGGTCGGCAACCAATCTCATGAGAGCACGCATCAATACCTTTGACTCTGTATCTCCAATCTCCTTCCGATTCGAGTAGGGATATAATAGCTCTAGCGTATTTTTTCGCATTTCTTCGCAACTTATTACTTCTCGCAACAGTTTCGCAATATTCCTCATTATCTGGCGACTTTTGAAAGTGAAATACATAATAATGGTTATGCTTAACCATAAATTCTTGCTCGCAATATGGATTAAAATCTGCATCTAACTTTTCAGCTGACTGCTTATCAATTTTTGAAATTAGCTTTGCATTACCTTTATAATTCATCTTTGGAGAAATCCTAGTCTCTAAAGATACAATATTTTGTTCATTAAGTGTAGAATTTATTGCTAATCTAATCATTTCATACTCATATTGTGAAAATCCTTTAATGAATAAACCCTTTCGATTTTGATAATCACTAAAATTCTTAAACCCAACCCTCTTATTTGTTTGAATAAGCTCATTTCTAAAAACATTTTTAATTTTTAAATATATTAAAAAGTAACGTTTTTGCTGCTCACCAAACTTTTCCTCAAAAATGTTGCAGTAGCAATCATATAAGAATTTACGTTCACCTGCTAAAATGCGATTATCATTATTGTTCATTGAAGCAATACTTTTTTCAAATGCATAATCGATGTAACCATGATCTGTCTTATAAGAAGCATCCATTTTATAAAAATTGATAAGCCTTTGCAAATCCCCGACAAACATGGAATCGAAATCTTTCAAATCCTGAATGTTTCGCAGTAATCCTTGAGCATATTGCTTGATCGTCAAATTATCATGCATATACAAAAACAGATATATTCTAATAAATGCTGCCTTCATACAATCACTATATAATGAATTCTTATAATTACCATCCGTATTTAGAAGTCTCTGCGCGTCTAAGTAGCTTTTGATTTGTTGAAATTCCTTATGCCTTCCCAAAATATTATTCATTAAACATACCCAACTTAATGTAAATATTTGGGTGGACCCCTTTAAATGAAAATGATTTTCAGCTATACCTTGCATTAAAATATTATGCAGCCTTTTGTTATCTGTTCTTATAATTGGGCTCCATGCGAAAAACTCGTTTTTGTGATTAAAATCTCTATAGTGTTTAGCCAAATATGCCGTGGTAAACAGATCTTGCCCTAGCATAAAGGATATCTGGCGCCAACGAAGTATTTCTTCATATTTACATTGCAATTCCAATCCATTATATGTGAGAAACCTATTAGCAACATCAGCTACAAACGCAAACATCTCGCTATTGTCATTCTGAATATGCTCCTCATAATAATCATATATATATTCTCTTTCATCGTTAGAATACTGAGGAAAAACATCATATAAGTAATCACAGAAGTTCTTTCTACTTATTTTATTATTATAGAATAAATCAGAATATGGTATTCTACTAAACAAAACCTCGAGGCAACCTCTCTCGATATCCACCTGTATGCCTCCCCTAGAATACTATTAACAGTTATCGATTATCTTCTGTACTTTGTTAGCGATCTCTTTGTAATTTGCACGTAGTTCAGTGCTAATCTTTGCAGATCTTCCGCCAGTTCTCAGGGCATCATTGCACTTATTGTAGATATCACGCACTGCTTTTATAGTGTCCTCACTAAATGTTGCTCTATTTTTGTAATATACAATACTACGTGCTACATCTTCCACATTTTCCCTAAGACGGGTTACATTACTTACTTTTGGTGCGATATTTATCTTATCTGGCCTTCTAGTTATATCCTTATTTAATATGTCATCTATGCTCTTATAACGATTAAGACCACCTTTTAATTTATCATCCTGTTTTTTTGCATATAGGCATTTCACATAAAGATTAACTAACTCATTTTTAAATTCTACATCTAAAAAAAGTTCCTTGCCGCCATTAAACGATTTAATATAGTCTAATTGCATTATACATTTAGTTATGTTGTTAATAAAATCATAAATAATATCAACATAATGCACTTCTGTTTTAGAATCATATTCTGCGATACTATTCCTAATATGTTCGTTAAGTTCAAAATTGACTACAATTTGATTTACCATGTTAATATTTACTTTTTTACTAATTTCTTCAGTATAAACATCACAATATATTGGCTCAAATCTTATTAATCCACTTTTATGACACATATACTTAAAGTCGAGTGGGGAGATTAGGAGATTTTCTAAAGACAATTCAACAACCTCTTTGTACCTATTATTATAGGCAATAAATTGACCTTGATATATGACATCATAATCAGAGGGGTTAACTTTATGGTTATCCACTCGCGGAAAATTAGATATATATGTAATATTAAGCAGCTCTGTAGCTAAATCTTCTGTAATTTTATCGCGCTTAAAATAACCTGTTTCCGGCAATTGTTCCACTGTTATATCTCGCGGATTATATTGGAAATCAACATTCTTTATGAAGGTGTTGAAATTTAAACCCCAAAGATTGCCACCAACAAATTTATAAAGATTGTTTGGCTCTAAATAATCTTTATTTGATTCAATCCGATTTTGATGCGGTTTATTTATAGATATAAGCCTATGCATAGTAATTGTATATATTGTTTTTATTGCAAAAGCAAAATTATAAATTTGATTATTAACATATCTTGCCAATAAGGATTCAAGAATTGACATAACATCACCTAACGAGTAGCTTAAATAGTTAACATTTTTTCGTGAGAACTTTTTCCTTAGACCTTCAATTTTTTTATTAGTTATACTGTCAGGGTACTTTTCATCAATTGTATAAATATTATTTTTATCTATTATTTCCATAATGCTTACGCATACAAATTGGTGTTTTTCTAGTACACTTTTGTTGTACAACTGGACAATAATATGATTATAATTTTTATCCAAATTGTTAGGCATCCAAGTATACATAAAATAGTCTTCAAATAGTTTAATATTGCGTAGCCAAGTTTTTATTTGTTTTTCATTATTAACCCAAATGTAATCCATTTTACCTAAGACCGATAGAAGATTGACTAGTTCCCGTAACGTGTTTGGAACTATAGGATGGACAGAATTTTTCTGCTTTATAAAAACAATGCCTGTTTTATCATATATATAAGAAAGCAAAGTTTTTTCAATGCCATTGTAATTATAATCATTATTCATCATTATTACTTGATATTGCCTAAGAAGATTTTGTCCTTCCTTATTTGTAAAGTTAAGGAAAACGGCATCTTCACCGCTTTGTGAAATTGTACGAATTTCTGGCAAGCTTATTTTCCTGCCATCTGGAATCAACTTTTCTATATATTTTGAAGCCATAAGGGTTGGCTCATCTTTATGAAGTCGATGCGGTTCTTTGAGTAAATTTGCGAACTGTTTACTGTATTCCTTTTCAATACATCGCTTCAACTGCTCAGTTTTTACTGCCATAATAATGATAACATGAGGAACGATTAAATATTTCCTAATTTGCTCGGAAAGTTTATACGCGTTGTCAATGTTAATATCCAAATCGTCAATCGGAATAATTAAGAAACTATTCTCATTTCCTCTGGCGAAAATATTGAGATATTTATCAACTAATTCCATAATATCCTTTTGCAGTCTTGCACTATCGCCAATGTGTGCAATTTTTTGAATGCTGCTCTCATAATCATATTCCAACTCCTCTAGCTTCTTTGAATTTCGAATAAAACTCAAACTTTCGTATACTTTCTGAAAATAATCCATAATTTCAATTCTATGAGCTTTTGTTATAAAGTTATTGTCCGTTTTGTACTTCCTTTCAAAACGACTATACATACGGGCGATTACAACTTCCAGAACATTATGCATATCTTCAAACATAGAAGGATCAATAGATTCCAATTTGACGAATTTAGAATTTAGTGTATTTTGGCCGTAACTAATTGAAGATTTTTTCGCTAACCTATTATTATTTATGTTTAGCACGTCCTGTGCAAATGAATGCATAGCACTGCTTTTTCCCTGACCGCGTTCTCCTGAAAAAGCAATGATGTTATTTAAATAGCCACTTTCCTTTTTAAGTTTTTTGGCGTCTAAATTAATAGTTGCTGACACGATGTCTTCTAGACATAGTGCTGCCTGATTGTATTCATCTATAAAGATATCCTCATCGTCAATATCACCAATTTTATAATTAAACTCATTTCCCTGCTCAATAAAAATTTTTTTCATTACAATTCCCCTTGTATATGTATTTTTAATTTAACTTGGCCATAGTATACAATAGAAAAAATGTTGACTCCTCCATTTCATAATAATATTTACAACTTCCCCTAATAGACAATCGTTATCCCTGGCCACTTCTGTCAAAACTATTTGCAAGGAGATGATCTAATGCAATCAATCAGAACCTGTCCAATAGTCGAACAATACCTGGGGCACCTCTCCATCTATAAAAGGCCGTTCTGAAAATACAGTTAAAGAGTACCGAACAGATTTACTCATGTTTTTCAATTATGTGATGCTCTCTCGCAACACACCGATACTTGACAAGAATTTGCCGGGGTGAATTTGGAATTTATCAAAACAATATCCCTTAATGATATGTACGCCTTCATTGCTCGCTGCCAAAATGAACTCCATGCATCGCACTGCAGGGACAAGAGCAAGAAAGATATTTTCTATCCGGCAATTTTGGAAGTACCTCAAAACCAAGGCTCACCTCATTGATAATAATATTGCCGAAGAATTGGAGACACCCAAGCTTCCTAAAAGGATACCTAAATACCTAAGTCTAGAAGAATCCGTCAGGCTGTTAATCGCCTGTAAGAAATCGCCTCGTAATCATTGTATCATAGCAATTTTTCTCAATTGTGCATTACGGTTATCTGAGCTTGCTAGCTTAAACGTGGATCAAGTAAATAATCAGACCATTAGTATTGTTGGCAAAGGGAACAAAGAACGTAAATCTTCTTGACCCCTGCTGCCAAAAGATCAATAGGACTTTCAGTCCGCCACTTTTCAAGATCAAGTTCCTTTTCTAAAACAATTCCTTCTTCAAACCATCTTAATTTTTCTCGCACCGTTTCTGTCTTAAATTTGATTTCGAAAAAGAGTTGATTCACTTTCCATGTTAGAATCAATATATGGATGATATAAAGCCACCAAGGCTATGCACACCAATTATCAATTAATAATTTGAAGTTTATAGGGGATAACTTCTTTAATGGATTGGTAATAACAGGTGCAAAAAATAACAAGTTTTCTCATTCTACTAAAATAAGCGGGCTATAGGATTGTAATTGCCACACACCATGGTTCAGCTCAAAGAACAATCCACTAATGTTGGCGACTTTAGCAAAAGGCAGGTCATCATTTGAGTCAACCTCCTCTTGAAAATACCCGTCACTCGAAGTCAAGAAATGTTTTCCATTGTTTTCACGAGGATACAATTTATGTGAAAGCCCCTCACTTCTCCATGTAAAAGTTGGAAATGAGATTTTTTTAGGTTTTTGATCTTTATAAAACTTAGAAAGCAAATCAATCCAGACTCGTGATTTATCTGAAAGGCTAATATCTTGCGAAGAGAGGTTTAACAAGATTTGTCTAATTTCAGATATAGCCTTGTTTTGAAAAGCATCAAGTGTAGAGAGTTCTAAAGCCGCACTGCGAGAACGCACACCAGCCATATAGATACTTGCAGCTGTTTCATTGGGTAGGCCCAGTTCAACGAACATTGCAAGAGTAGAATACGTCTGAACAATGCCTTCTTCAACTTCGATATCGAACATTTGAGAAATTGCATGTATAACCCAAGGTAATGTAAAGCCATAATATTCTTTTGAGATTCTACCGGCTTTTTGTTCAGAGTTTATTATTGTTACAAGCGCAACTCCACTTATCCAATCTCGGCGTATGTTGTCAAGAGATACTTGATCGGGTACTGATTCTATCAAGCCACTGGCATTTTCATTGCTCCAGATTTCTACTTTACGAATAATATTGTCTAACAGTTCAATGGGATCACATTCTCCAGCAAGCTCTTGGATAAATGATGTAGCAAGGCTTCGAAAAAAATCAATATTCTCAAGTATAGATTTTGACACGGACAAAGGAACACCCGAAGCCACAAGTTTCTTTCTATTTGCCTTGTTTTTTACCTGGTTTTGCAAGGCAATTGTTCGCGCTCGCAATAGCTGCAGGTAGTGTTCTTCATTTTCGGCTTCAGCTTGGATGAGAGCCAATGATTTTCTAAAAACATCGTCAACCCAATCTAAATTCGTATCGTCCACGCCGAAATCCTCGCGCATCGCTAGAAGTTCATCGTCCAAATAATCGAATAAGTCGTTTAACCATGAAAACTTGTCTGAAATATCAGATTCAGTGAAATCATTTGCAATTGCTTCAACGAGCAGGTTAAAATCAGTATTTGTGTTTCTTGCGCGCCTAAGAATAAACCTTAGTGCTACAAGCAAGCCACTATGAACCTCCTCCATCCGTTGGTTATCGAAATAGCTGTTTGCAAGTCTTTTATCTTTAACAACTTGCCATTTTGCCTTTTGGGTGTCAATTGCGTAAAGTATTTTCCCTTCAGCATCAGAAAATGCACGTCCTGCGCGCCCGCAAATATTCCAAAAATCCCGATTGCTTATCGGTTCTCTGCTATAATATGGAGTCGCAATAATCACTGTTGAAATGCCAACATTAACGCCTTGACCAAGTGTTGACGAAGCAATAATGACTAAAGGCGGTTTGGAGCGCATGAGTCGCTCTATCGAAATGCGTACAAGCGTAGGTAATCTATTGCTATGGCAAATAACTCCCTTTCTTGCAGCCTTTAAAACAATATCATTATCGTTGAGTTCCTCGCTGCAAATACTTTGAAAAACAGCCCATAAGGAATTATCCCAAGGATAATCTTCTGGATGTTCTCCCAAAGCCAGCAAAACGCTTTCAGACAGTCCATTAATAGAGTTTGCTCTTGCGGAATATATCATAACAGTCCCGTTTTGAGCCAGCCGAACTGCTGTAGCTGCAATAGCTTCTTTTTTGTTGTTTGGGAAGGGGGTGCGTCTTCGTCCAAACCCTAAAGGCCCTTTTTGGATGAAGTTAGGATTAAATGGCTCTCCGTCACTTTTCCATTCCAATCTAACGCGAGTTCCATCCCAGAGCAATAACCCCAGTCGTTCAAGAGCGGGTTTCCATTCTGATTTTGCCACCAAAGCTGAGTCATCAGCAACCCATTGAGCCAAATCATCAGCATTGGGTAATACAGCTGACAAAAGTAACACTCTTATTCCATTACGTGAAGCAAATTCTTTGATATGAGTCAGGAACATTTCATTTCGGATATATCTTTCTTCCGCTCCAACCAGGTGACCCTCATCAATAACAATCAGCTTGATTTCTGCTTCAATTCCTGAGCCACAGCGAATAAGGGCTTTTGTTTTTTCAGGAGTGGCAATGACAATCTGTGATTGATTGATAAGCTCGAAGTCGGTTACATTTGCAGTTAAGCCACCATATAGCTGAGAAACAGTAATACCGAGAGGAAGGAAAGTCTCATTCAGGCTGTGCTCAATTTCAAAGGCTAATGAGCGAAAAGGAGCGAGATACAGAACTTTTGACATAATGTGCGTAGATAGTGTTTTTAGTATGGCTATCTCGGCTACTCTTGTCTTTCCTCCGCTTGTACGCAAGTTGATAACCGCACCGCTATTGTCGCCAAGTGCAAGCGGCAGTGAGGCTGTCTGTGACGGCCACATTTCTGTAACAGGAGATTTAAAACTACTGAGTAACCGTATATATTTCTCGGTTATGTGCCTTGCCGGAAGCAATGGCGGCAAAACCGACCAAAGAGATGAAATCTGAAATGTAGATAAAATTATCTTCAGCAGTCGAATGACAAGCCAGTATAGCGTTAAGTTGTCCTCGGAAGAAAGGTACAGGAGTTTTTCCAGAATATCATTTACAAGAATAAAGTTTTTTTCGTTTCCGGTATGAATAAAATCAATTATGATAAAAAAGCATCGCGCTACCTCGTGCGTGATTACCCACTCATCAAAGCTGCGAAGGTCTGACTGTTTTGGTGTAGGCGAAAAAAATACATTGCTCGTAACATTCAGCAGCGATTTGAAATCTTTTTTTATAAAACTGATTATTATTTGTCCAACTTCAAAATCGGCGTTGATGTCTTTTAGCGCTATAAAAGCACGGGAATACTGCTTTGCTGCATATAAAGCCATCCCTGCAATCAATAGATTATAGTTTTTATTTATATCCTCATTTAGATTAAATCTAAATGTGTCCGATAGTATTTTCCCGGCTTTTTCTAAAGCAAGTAATCCTTCGTTGGTTTCGGCATCTTCGTTTTCAACCATTGAGCAACCGCAAGAAAGTAGCGCATACGCTATATATGTTGCTTTTTCTGTGAGCGAAGGGTCGAAATTAGGATAATTCTCAGCAGTTTCCTTGACTTCTTGCAGTATCCTTCGTGCATCTGTTTGAGCTATGAGGTTTTTAATTCGCCCCTGAGATAAGCTATTAAGCAAATCTGTAGCGTAATCTGAAGGGATACTCATACCGCACCCCCCAACCGTGCAAAGGATTGCTGTACGATCTTTTCTGGTGACTGAGTCCCTAAAGAAATCATAAGCAAATTATGTAGCTCGTTCGTTGTATGGTTATTAACGTGATTGCTTGCATTACAATTGCTCATAAGCAAGCCCACATAATCTATTCGCAGTTTATTTGTTGCAAACAATAGGGCGCAGTCCTGTACCTTCTTCGCTATATCATTCTTGCCTTCTTCAAAGAGTCGATCCGCGACGAACATCAATGAAACAGGCAGACCAGCCTTGTTTGAACGTACCAATCCATCAATCGTATCAACTACGGCCTGCTTAGTTGGGGTTCCCCGGAACTTTGCTTCGCCAACAATAATCCGCACAGGATCAGAATCCATATCGAAAAGTAGTACATCGTCACCCTTCATGGATTGATCAACATTTGGATTATATCTCAACCTATATACTGGAATTTGAGCCTCGGTTGTTGTTCGAAGGTATTCTGCAAGAAATACCTCCGCAAAGTTTCCTTTCTCTGTTGTGGCATTTTGTGGATAAGGTGACGGAAGAATCGGGATATTGGCAATCCTAAGGGACTGCACCAAGTCCTTTCGTCGATCTAAAGCATTAGGACTAATATGATGATTTTGTAGCGCGGGCACCATGAAATCAAGGAAAACGTCATTGTGTCCGTTTTCCCCTAACTTTCTGTGCGCAACGCCACTCACAGTAGTTCCATCCTTAGAAAGCAGTGAAACAGCAAAAGGGTGCGTTCCCGTGGGATGATCATTTATGATATTGGCCAATGCTTTTCTCTCCTTTGATTATTACAGTCGAGGTTTAATGCGGTAATTTGCTTTTACTTCTGTAATCGCAAACATCCCATTTTAGACAACTTGTCCAGTTATGGATAACGCGAAGTTGCACATAACATTCTTGTGTAAACCTCCCTCTTGCTTTCTATGGTTTACACTAGTTCGATAATCCATTACATCAGCCAAAATCCCAATTGGGTGCTAAAATCTCACAAGCGGTAACTAAATACCAACATTCGGGATGCTCGGGTGGCATTTTTAAAGGTAATTTTCCGCAGTCAGGACTTTGCAAATTACATATTTTACTTCCTTTAAAAGGACACCTGAACTGTTCTCTATTAACCTTAAATAGTTGGTCAATAATACTAGTTAAAGAAAACCATCTAAGGTGTGCCTCACTATTGAATTGCCACTTTCTGTCTCTATTTACATAAATTTGTTTGATCGGGGGATTTGAATGATCGGAATAGTAAAAGTACTCACTAGCCCAAAATAAAACATTGCATTCATACCTTTTCATATATTTTATGTGTTCCTTAAGGTATAGAATAATATAATCCTCTAAAGAATCCAAATCTCTTGATTCATCTTTTGTTACACTCTCAAACGCTTTAATTTTTGCTTCGCAAAAACGTATCTGCTCGCGTGCTACTTTTTTATTGTCAGACCATCCATTTTTTTCAATAACTTCAAGGACCCATTCTTCAATGTCTTCCAACGTGATAGGCGGATAATTGCAAGACGCAAGTTCATTTCTAAAAGCAATAAACCTACTAGCTGGATTGCATTCTTTTGAATTGCTGCCAATATAATAGGTAACTGAATTTGAAATAATTGATAACATTAATTCTATGGAAACATTTGAATTAGCCATGACTAAAGACTTTATTACCGAATTATATAACCATAAATTAGGATGTTCGAATCTCTTTTTCATATATAATTGCGCTTCCTCATCACCGATCATGTCAAATATGGAATACACTTCGGTCAATACGGCAAGGGATTCAAATAAAGAAATGCCTGTAATGGGAACATCTCTTAAAAACACATATTTAAATTTGTCTTCAGCATCGAACTCTAAAAATGGGATATCTTTTAAATACAATACCTTATTATTTTTCTTTATCTGTCTAATATCAGATGAAACATTCGATTCCTGAAATAGCTTACTATATATAAAATTTTTCCGCCTAATATTAAAATCGGCAAACTCATTGAGATGGACATCTGTTGCCTGAGCATAGAAAGTACGCTTTAATGGTAAATTTAAAATTATATTGTTTTGGGCTAAATATCTCAAAACATGCATAGTTCGCGAATAATACTCAGTAAAGATCCAAAAGATTTCAAAACCGAGCATGGTTCCAACATAGTCGTGCCAATGACGAATTTCATGAATAGATGTAGTTAAACTAGTTAAGAAATCCAATATCTCTCTTTGATTTCTGCACCTATTTTTTAGTTCATTCTGTAAATATTTGGCTTGCTGTAACCCAGAGTTTAATTCTAATAAGTGCTTCATTGCCCGTTGAGACAAATTCGGTTGGTGGAATAAAGATAGAACTCCAGATTCAAAACTAAGTTCCCCTAAAGCTTCTTGCCATAACTTTAATTCATGTTCAATGGTATACAGCTAAACCCACCTTCTTATCAAAAACTTTTGATCACTCTCTCTTTATCTTCTTTTCAAGAAATATGTAATAACTTCCGGTAACTTAACCATAACCAGCACTAACGAAGCTGCTCAAAAATTCAAGATAGGTAACATTTCGACATATTTTCAACAATTCCATTTGTGTAAAATTAAGAATGCAATTACTTGTGTAATTTTCACAACGCTACAGCTTGTGTTCGTCTTTGATTTTAAATAGTGATTCCGAGGTGAGATTAAAACTCAACTGGAACTTTGTTAAGCCACATCTAACCTCCATATTCTGACTCATCTAACCTGGCACCATAATCGTCTGCAAAATGTACTGTATCGTTTAGAAAAAAATCTAAATCAATATCCAATACTTGCATATCATCTCTCCTTAATCGCCTCATCCTTTATTTTAAGTATCATAGTTTCAAATTTATCAACTTCTCCCTCGGCATCAATCCCGGTTATTTTACTCATGCATTTTATTGCTCCAACCATTACATAGTTTGCTGTAAATAAAACTGCTTCAATATCTTTTGTGCTTGGCAATGGGTTAAACTGTTCAATTTCACCTTCATCATTTGTTGCCACGTACTGCTCCATATTTCTGATATCGACATGAACATCTCCACAAAGGACATCATAGGCATAATAATAATCTGAGTAAGATTCTGAAATTTCAGCCCATTCTTTTGGGCTAATTATCCTTGTCTCATCTTTCCGGTTTTTCGCAATTAAGGCATCCAACTGGCTAACATCTACATTTCCTAACAGGGAATTAAATACATTATGGGGGTTTTTTATTATTCTCTTTAGCAGCAATTCCCTTTTCTTGCTATCAGAGCCTAATAACCAATAGACATATCTTTTATCTTTAACAATACTCCTTAAAACAAATAGGCTTTCTAACGCAGCCCTCACACAGATTTTAGCCTGCGAATTAAGCCCATATTTATACATAATAACAGATGCTTGATATGTATTGTGTATTTTCAGATACAGTGACGTGGTAATAATCCCCTGTAGGTCATTGCTATTTATATTAAAACCATATTTTATTTTCTGTGAATACCGGTTAACTTCTTCACACAATTTAAAAACATTTTCATGCAACGAATAGTTATCTTGAATTATTTCGTTCATTTGTTCGCCCAAAAAACCATCTATATCAAAAGACATATTTGTCCTCCCGTAAACCTGCCGAAATTTATCCAATCTTTCGAGGAATCACAACTGTTTTTAACCCACAGGCAACCATAAGATGCGGATGCTTCCGTTATCTATGGGTTGTACTCTATGTGCCTGTTCGAAAAGCCTAATCCTTCACTGACCGTACCCCAGTTTGATGGACACGGTAAATGGCTGGTACAATAAAACCAACCAGTGAGAGGGGTGTCCATCTTGAAACGTTATGATAAACAATTCAAGAGTCTGTTCGAAAAGTTTAGCTAAAAGTTAGCCAAAAACAGGAAATGCACCGCCGCTTGTCGAATTGAGTAGTAATCGCGAAAAAACTACCAAAACCAAGCGAGGTTAATACTTGTATTGCAATATCCAAAGTCATATTATTACTATTTTCACGTGAAAGCTTGATTTAAACTTGTGGATGTCAAATTTCGTGACACCACCCATTCATGATTGATGGGATTACTGCTTTTGGGATGATACCATTATTATTCGTGTTTTTAGTAAAAACTGAGAGGGAACCTCTCAATCCAATCCATTTCAGGAATCAAATTATGTTATATGTGATTTTGCCATTACTCATGTAAAACTTTTCCATATTTTTGAACTTAATATTTGCTCAATGCATAACTACTTTACTTTTGGACTCCAACTTCCACTAATAGACATTAGAGCAACCTTTTAAAGCCAGCAAAATTGCTAAAATCTTATTCATACAAACTCCTGCTACAAGGATATGGCAACTTTGCATTACATCTCCGGTCATATGATAAAATTATGCAAATAAACTAATTATCCTTTGTAGAAAAAAAGGACGATATGTCGAACGAATATATTTCTAACTATGACCTTAAAACCCTCATTGGACTATTCGGTCTCTTACCTGGCAACCCCTAATAAGATGTTCTTTCCTCCGGCTTTGATATCTCCACTCCTTTTATCGGCTCATTTCTATCACCCCGGGCGAAAAAAGACCGCTCATTCAATTATTGAATGAGCGGTCTTTTTTCAAACCCGGTTACCAAATTTAATATGATTGTTTGTTTAAGCGTTTTGAAGAATAGCACTTAAATCTTCGTCTGCAGTTGTAACCGGTTTGATGGCAAAGTTTTGTACTAGGACATCCAGTACATTAGGTGAAATAAATGCCGGTAGGCTTGGCCCCAGGCGTATGTTCTTGATGCCCAGGTGTAAAAGTGTCAATAGTATGGCCACCGCTTTTTGTTCGTACCAGGACAGCACCATGGAAAGGGGCAGATCATTGACATCACACTCAAAGGCCTGGGCCAGAGCAAGTGCGATTTGAATGGCCGAGTAGGCGTCGTTGCACTGCCCGATGTCTATGAGGCGCGGGATGCCCTCGATTTCACCCATATCTAAATCAAAAAAGCGGAATTTGCCGCAGGCAAGGGTCAGAACCACTGCATCCTTTGGTACTTTCTGCACAAATTCGGTAAAATAATTGCGCCCTGGCTTGGCACCATCGCAGCCCGCGACCAGGAAGAAGTGCTTAATGGAACCTCGCTTGACCAGATCTATTATTTTATCCGATACGCCAAAGAGGGCGCTGCGGCCAAACCCTACCATCACTGTCCCGTTATCTTCGTCGGAAGCAAAGCCAGGTTTTTGCTGGGCTTTTTCAATTACCTGGTCAAACTTACCGTTTTCTACATGCGTGACCCCGGGCCACCCTACCAGTCCAGTGCTGAAAATATTGTCCAGGTAGGATTCCTGGGGTTTTTGTATGCAATTGGTAGTCATCAGTATGGCCCCGGGGAATTCAGGAAATTCTTTCTTTTGGTTCTGCCAGGCGGTGCCGAAATGACCGTATAAATGCTTGTGTTTGTTTAGCTCGGGGTACCCATGAGCAGGTAGCATTTCACCGTGGGTATATATACTAATATCCTTGTCTTTTGTTTGTTCCAAAAGGTCGTACATATCTTTCAGATCGTGACCCGAAACCAGTATACATTTACCTTTTTTGTGCCCTAACGGTACTTCGGTGGGTACCGGGTGACCAAAGGTGTCGGTATTGGCTTTGTCCAGTAGTTCCAGGGTAATAAGGTTTACCTCACCGCATTTCAATACCATGTTGACCCATTCCTGCATGGGAATTTCCTTATTCGTTAGCGCGGCCAATCCTTCATGAATGAAAGCGAATACCCTGTCATCTTCCTGTCCCAGAACGCGGGCATGGTCGGCGTAGGCGGCCACACCTTTGATGCCGAAGACCAGAATCAGTTGGAGAGATTGAATATCATCATCGGCCTCGCGGTCGATTATCAGACCCATATCTTGCCCCTGTTTGATCAGTCCGTCCAAATCAGCGGCAGGGGTAAAAGCTGCCGCGGGATCAGTAAAATCTGTTTTTTCCCCTGCTCTTTGCACTTTATCTTTTATTTGATTCCTTAGCTTAACGCCTTGCCTGATCAGCTGCTCGAAACGCTGTGGGTCGAAATCTACGTTGGTGAGGGTCGAAAAGACAGCTTTTACAGTGAATTCGTTAACTTCCGGGTCCCCTACACCTTTCTTGCGTCCTTCGTGGGCATAGAGAGATATACCTTTGACGGTATGCAGCAAGAGGTCCTGCAGTGCTGATACTTCAGGCGTCTTACCACAAATGCCGGCAACAGTACAGGCAGTTCCTTTTGCGGTTTGCTCGCATTGATTGCAAAACATATCCATTGGTTTGGGGCTCCTTCTCTAATTTTATTTAATGATAAATTCTCCCTATCTATCTTTTACTATGCACCACCGTAAGCAGAAACGGACAAATTTACGCTATAAAGTAATAGAACTTGGAAGAGTGTGACAAAAATCACGCGCCGCAGCTTCATATGTCATATTGGTCTGCATGGTAAAAATGGTATTCTTTCAGCAAAAGAAGTTAGCACAAGGGGGGGTAAATCATGACAACCAAGAGAGATAAATATTTATATTGGAAACATGATTTGCTTGAAAGGTGCGGACAGTGCATGGGGTTTAGAGCCAAAGGTATCGATTTAAATAATACTGATCTTGACCATTCCTGCGAACCGGGCAGGGATTGTCATCTCACCTGTCCCGCCCTGGGAATGGGGGGTAAGGTAAATGAAAAAACAGGGCAACAGGAGGCACAAGAGGATAGTGATGAACAGGTTAATGAACAGGTTAACGAACAGAAAGCGGAAAAAGTTAGCTATATAGCTCAAACCTGTTTTAATTGTGGCACAAGCGAGGATAAAGGTACACTTCTCCCCTGCCGCTGCCAGGGTAAAAGCCTGTGGGTCTGTACCAAATGTCTCCCACAATTGATTCACGGATAAAATATGTAGTGTAGCAGTTAATTTTTAATAAATATTTAAGAATTACGTAAATGCAGCTTAAGGTTTAACTTTTATAGTAAGATCCAAGATATCATATTTTAAACATGCTGACGTTAGATATAAAAACCAAGGAGGAGATATTTATAATGACCGAATTAAGGCAGGTATACAAGTGCACAATTTGCGGTAATATTGTTGAGGTATTGCACACGGGTAAAGGTCAGTTGGTTTGCTGTGAACAGCCCATGCAACTACAGAAGGAAAATACTGTGGATGCAGCTAAGGAAAAACATGTGCCGGTGGTGGAAGTGGCAGGTGGTAAAGTGACCGTTAAGGTGGGCAGTGTAGCGCACCCCATGGAAGAAAAGCACTATATTGCATGGATTGAAATAACTACCGGTGATAAAACTTATAGACAGTTTTTAAATCCCGGTGACAAACCGGAGGCAGTATTTAATTGTGATGCCCAAAAGGTTTCAGCCAGGGCTTACTGTAACCTGCACGGTCTTTGGAAAAGTTAAAAATGAAAAAGTTAGAAAAGGGGCGACTCACTGATGGATAAATGGGTCTGCGAGCTTTGCGGTTATGTTTACGACCCGGAAAAAGGAGCCGAGGGAGCAGCGCCAGGCACACCCTTTGACGATTTGCCCGATGATTGGGAATGCCCGGAATGTTTTGCGGAAAAAGAACGTTTTGTGAATATAAACCAGCGACGTAAAGAATTTCCCAGAAGTTAATAAGAATGCGACCAATAGAAAGGAGGCTATTTATTTTGAGTTTAAAAGGAACGCGTACTGAAAAGAATATCCTTACCGCCTTTGCGGGAGAATCACAGGCCAGGAACCGCTACAACTACTTTGCCAGTGTCGCCAAGAAAGAGGGTTATGAACAGGTGGCGGCAGTATTCGAGGAAACCGCACACCACGAAAAGGAACATGCCAAGCGTTTGTTTAAGTTTCTTGAGGGAGGCGAAGTTGAGATTAAGGCTTCTTTCCCTGCCGGAGTTATCGGCAGTACCCCTGAAAATCTAAAGGCTTCTGCAGGTGGGGAGAACCATGAGCATACAAGCATGTACCCGGAATTTGCAAAGGTGGCAGATGAGGAAGGTTTTGCTAAAATAGCTGCTGTATTTAGAGCTATTGCCAGCGCTGAAGAGGGGCATGAAAAACGGTATCTTAAACTTTTAGAAAACATTCAGGCCGGCAAAGTATTCCAGCGCACTGACAAAGTTACATGGAAATGCCGTAATTGTGGATACCTGCATGAAGGTAACACTGCGCCGGAAAAATGTCCGGCCTGTGACCACCCACAGAGTTTCTACGAACTATGGGTTGAAAACTATTAATATGTAAATATCAGTTCTTATGAGAGCCCGGCAGATGCCGGGTTCTTTGTCATTCAAGGCATGCTGGATGTTTTTTTTGCAAGAAAAACTTTGCTTGGGGGAGATACTAAAACCGGGTAAGCCTCAACTCAACTATTATTCTTGGTCCGCAGGACATTGTACATTTCCTGGGCCGTTTCCAAGCCGACGTTAGCGAAAGTCCAATCAATGTTATTTAAGAAGTGTTTAACATAGCTCTTGATATTAGAACCATAGTCTTGCTGGTAAGCGTGTTCAAACACGTCCAATGCAATTATTGGATAGATCATCCAATGTCCCTCTGCATGCTCGTCACATAGACAATTTATCAGCTTACCCTCTAAAAGGTCTAACCCCAGAACAGCCCACCCCCGGGCTGATATGCCCATTGCGCTAAATTCTTCCACCCATTCTTCCAGAGAGCCGAAATCTCTGATTAACATATTAAAAAGTTGCGGAGAAGGTCTGTTTTTGCCGTTTCCTAAGGAATTGAAATAGGTACTGTGTAGTATCACAGAGTTCCTTAGCCAGCCTTCTTCCCCTTTTAATACCCGAAACAAACTGAATATGGAATCAGAATAGGATGTGCCGGCCTTTAGTAGCCGGGCCTTAATTTCACGCAGTTTGTGTTGATGGGATTTATAGTAGGATGTGTAATGGTGTTCGTATTGTTCACTGGTTATTATGCTGTCCTCGGGGCGGATTTGTTTGCGTTCGCTCAAAATTCCTTCCCCCATAGTTGTTTAGCTCATGGTAATTCAATTTCATTACTGCGGTTTTAACTAATCCTTAAATTTTTATTACATTTAATTGCAACATAAATGCAAGGGGGGCAGCTTTCAATCAACAAATTTGTAACCTGTACCCCAAACCGTTTTAATATACCGGGGCTTAGAAGGAACATCCTCTATTTTTTCCCGCAGTCTTCGTATATGTACATTGACAGTGTTATCATCGCCTTGGTAAGTTGTCTCCCATATACGGTCTAAAAGATGGGCTTTGGTAAATACTTGGTTGGGGTGCGATGCCAGCAGCCATAATAGATGGAATTCTTTGGGTGTCATTTCTATGTCCCTGCCCCAATTTTGAACCAAGCGCCTACTGTGATCGATTACCAATTGGTCAAATTGGAGTACTTTTTTATCTGGCCTACCGGATTCAGAGTTATCAGCACGCCTTAATACCGCTTTTACCCGTAGAGCCAGTTCTACGGGGCTAAAGGGTTTTACTTGGTAATCGTCCACTCCCATGCGAAAGCCTGCTACTTTGTCCACTTCATCGTTACGGGCCGACAAAATAATTACTGGAACATCAGAAAACTCCTTTAATCTTTGCAGAGTATCAAAGCCGTCCATTTCCGGCATCATCAAATCCAGAAGGACCAGATCGGGGTATATTTCCTTGACTTTAGCCAGTGCTTCTTTACCACTGGACACCGGTATGACTTCAAAACCTTCCCGCGTCAAGGAATGCTCTACTATTTTCAGAACCTTGGGGTCATCATCCACGGCTAATATTTTACGTACCATAATCCACCTCCGTATAACCGGTTTTGCCGTATAGTGGCAGGCTAAAAGAAAAAATGCTGCCTTGATTGGGGCGGCTTGCTAGGTTTATGGTTCCCCCTTGCAATTCCACGAGGCTTTTTACCAGGGAGAGCCCCAGGCCGGTACCGCCGTAACTTCTGGAACTTGTCCCGTCAACCTGGTAAAACATATCAAATATGGCTTCATGCTCCAAGGGGTCAATGCCTATTCCGTTATCTTCCACTGTTATTTTTGCATGGTTTAGGATATTGTCCAAGTAAGCTGAAACAAGTACCGTACCCCCTGCAGGAGTAAACTTAAGGGAATTGGAAAGAAGGTTGCTTAAGATTTGACTGACTCTTTCCACGTCCCCGGTAACTATAATGCTTTCGGGGTATTGTACCTCCAAAAATACACCCTTGTTATCATACTGTGGTTTGAAGCGGCGTACTATATTTTCCACAAGCTCTTCTACCATTATTTTTTCTGACCGTAAGATCATCTTACCGGCCTTAATCCTGGACAGGTCCCTTATTTCGGCAACCCGGCTAAGAAGATCGTTGCTGCTGTCGCTGATCTCATTTACGTAGTCCCTTTGCAGAGGGGTTAAGGGGCCTGTTTGGGGGTCTTGTAAAAGCTCGGTAAAGGCAATGATGGCGGTAAGGGGCGACCTTAACTCGTGGTTAGTATTGGCCAGGAATTCGTCCTTCATTTGATCAGTCTTTTGTAGTTGGGCATTGGCCTTTTCTAATGCGCGGCGCTGGCCATCCAGCTCATCATTTGTCTGGTAAAGTTGCCCAATGGCTTCGTCAAAAAGGCCCTTTAGAATTAGCCCGAAAGATGTTATTTTAAATATGTGGCCTAAAAGATTATAAGAGTCATAAACGTAGTTATAAGTAGCAAAGGCTAGTTCTCCGAAAACCCCCACTGCCAGCGCATAAGTTAAAAATATATCCCTTTTGTCCGTAGACTTGCCAGTTAAGAGCTTACCTGCGGTAAGTACATATAAACCAATGACAATATACTCGCTGAAAATTTTCGTCATAGTCTGTGTCTGTGCAGTTGGGTCATACATGCCAGGCAGATAAGGCAGTAGAAAGGCCACGGCACCTATGCCGGCCATGGAAACAAGGATTACCAGTATGAAAACTATAGTAGCGGCGGGTATGCGCAGCTTCCTGTCCTTCATGTAGATGGCCAGAAAAATACCCAGGCCTTGTACCAGCCGGGCCAGTATCCAATAAGTAGAAGCTTTATTGGCACTGTTATCCGTAATAAAATCCGGCATACCAAGATATGAAAGGGAGTGCACAAAATCAAGCATGCCCATAATGCAAAAGGTAAAGGCCAATATGAGCATCTTTTGTTGCTGTTGGTAGCGGTAACCATACCAACAGAAAATACTGACCAGTATGGCTACAATAACACTGGCAACTTCCAGGGTCAGGTGTGTAGTTAAAAAGAATTCACTTTCTAGAACAATGTAAATGTGTCCCGCTAAGAGGTATAATATCATCAGGGACATTAAGGTGACCATAAATTTCTTTATTTTAAGCATGGGTCGCAGTTAATCACCTCCCATAATGACATTTATTTGGCTTACCAATGGGTAAAATCCTGCAAAATTTTGACGAAGTTTTTACCTATGCAAGCCGTAATATCAGAAAGGGCCGGGAATAACCCGGCCCTTTCTGATACAATATTTGCTAACATATGTTTATCTGATTTTTCTTTTTACTTCAGGTGGGGTGGAATCCCCATCTGAAGTCCCGATGTTCAGCTTTAGCTGAACGAGTTCACCAGTTTTGCTTCTAGTCGCCCATTAGATTTGCCTTGCGAATAGTATAATCAACAGCCATACCTAAGACAAAAGCAAATCCTATGGTGATGGTGCTAATAACGTGGAAGGAAAATGGCATAGAAGTGTCTTTGATAACAGCAAATAAAACTGTGTTATCACCATAACTCAAATAATTGATCAAACTTAATATTAAGTAAAGATACGGGATCCAAAAACTAAGGCTCGTCGAGTTTAAAAGGTGAGAAAGATAGAAACCTGATAACCCCACCCCGATCAGAAAGATAAAAATTCCTTCCGCACTGCTATGCATGGCAAAAATCCCCACTGCGGTTAAAAAACTGCTGCTGATCAACCCCCAGATATGTCTTAAGTTGTTGTTAACCAGTATTTCCCCTCCTTAGTTCTTTGCTGGCAGCAAAGAGCCGCTCTGTACCATTAAGTTTCGATACTGGCCAGATTAAAGGTTATCGGTTTGATGTTATCATTATATGCATAAACAAGTGAGTTTTTGCCTTCAGATTATTTTAACTTTTTAAATAGCCAGCTAAACAAATTAACCCTTATAGATAAACCTTTCCAAACCTTTAACCCAACCTGTCCAAGAGCTTTTAGGGTCATAGTCTTCCCCGGCAGCAGTGGAAAACATATCCACGGTGGCATCCATATTGTCTAAATGGTGGATAATAGCAGCTTCTAAAAATTTTGGCCTTTTAGGTGACTGCCATTCATAATTGCCGTGGTGACTGGTTATTATGTGCAGTAGTTTTAGGCGCAAACTGTCCGGAAAACTATTTAATTCCTGTAACTTTTCCTCTATCTTCTGCAAACCAATAACTATGTGTCCCAGCAATCGCCCCTGGTCAGTGAAGTCTATGCTTTTTTCGAATTGATACTCTTCTATTTTTCCGATGTCGTGTAGTACAGCGCCTGCTATTAACAAATCTCTGTCGGCCTGGGGGTAGACATCGGCCATTTTATTTGCCGCTTCCGTTACCTTTAGGGTGTGCTCCAACAATCCACCCAGGTAGGCCTGGTGATTCTTCTTGGCGGCAGGGGCCATGGCAAAGGCTTTTAACCAGGCATTATCTAAGAAAAAGCGATCAAGTAGCTCCTGGAGGGAAGGGTTTTTGATGCCTTCTATTATTTGTTTAAGCGCCTGAAGCATTTCTTCACGGTTATAAGGGGAAACCGGTAGAAAATCGGCAGGGTCGAAATCTTTATCCTCATAAACAGATATGTGATCCAGGTTAATCTGAAGTGTTCCGGCATATTCCCGTACTCTGCCGCTAACTGATACCAGGTCACCTTGTGCAAGCAACGGGTATTTTTCTTCAGCACCTTCCCACAATATGGCCTGCACTTCACCGGTTCGGTCTCCTAATAAAAGAGTCATGAAATGGCCTTTTCGATCCCGAAAACTTCCTAAACGTTTACTTTTAACTATGTAAATGGACTTGATTGTTTTTGTTAATTCCAGGTCAGCAGCACATGTACGCTCCATAAGTGTTATCCCCTTTATTAGTGTAATTAAAGGAATTATTTATCTGATTTCCAAGACTTCCACTTCTATAAGTGGGAGTTCCTCTTTTTACTTCAGGTGGGGTGGAATCCCCATCTGATGCCCCGATGTTCAGCTTTAGCTGAACGAGTTCACTTTCTGCCGAGTAGGGCTGTGTCGTTGCTCAAACACTGGCAATAATCCTTAAGTAAGTCCGGTTTCTTTACTAATTCCCACTTTTTGCAGCTTGGTAATGATTTAATGCATTGTTCCAGCTTTAATATGCCGCCTTTTGATGTATTAAACTTCCACCAGGCAGCCAAAGTGATGGGCAGCCTGGAACGAACATACCTGCTACCTTTACCGGCCTTATGGGCCTTTATCCTTTTATCCAGGTCTTTTGTGATTCCCGTATACAGACTGCCGTCCTCACATTCCAATATGTATAAGTACCAGTGCTGGTAGCTTATTATTATTCTCACCACCTATTTGGCAACATATAACTTAGCCTACCCCAAAGGTTTCTTTTTAAAGACTCAGTTTTCCTCCCGGTAACCGGATGAATAAGTTTAAATGAAATGAGAATAAGCTGTTTTGTTACGTATGAATAATACCTTTTCCTACTGACCGTTAAACCCTATCATAAAGGTTGTACCCCCAGGGCCGGTTTTTACGTCAACGGTGGCATTATGCCTGGTGGCAATACTATAGCAAACCGATAACCCCAGTCCTGTTCCTTCATCCTTGGTGGTTAAAAACGGTGTGCCTAACTTTTCCATTAGATGAGAAGGAATGCCCGTCCCCTGATCCTGTACTGCCAGCACTGCTTTGCCCATTTGGGCAAAAGTTCTGATGGTGAGTGTTCCACCCGGGGACATAGCTTCTATCCCGTTGCGTGTAAGGTTGAGAATAAGTTGTCTTATTTCTTTTTCGTCTAGGAGTGAATCTGGTATTTCCTGTAGTTGTAAATTAAAACCCATGCCGGATTTATATGCATCTGCTTCTATTAGTGGGTATAACATTTCTACAATGGAGTTTAGGTTATGGATCTTCTTATCCACTGGCTTGTCTTTAGCCAGGGATAAGAATTGAGTAATTATGGAATTAGCCCTGTCTAACTCGTCAATCATTAAGTCAAAATGGTTTTTGTATATAGCTAAATGTGATTTGCCCCTGAACATCTGCAGGAAGCCGCGGACAGTGGTCATGGGATTGCGCACTTCGTGTCCGATACCTGCTGCCATCTGACCAACCAGGTTTAGTCGCTCCAAACGACTCATTTCTTGTTGGAAATGTTTTATTTCTGTAATGTCTAAAAAAGATGAAAGGTGCATTAGTGTGCCGGGAATTTGGGCCAGAGTCATCAGTACGTTCCTAACTTCCCCCGATTTGTTAACAAAACGAAACTCGAATTTGTCAGGTGCTTTATGTGGGCTCAGCATTCTTAAATGGTGGTAGTTGTTTAATCGTTGTAAATCTGCCTTGAGCACAAAACTGGTCCAGCTTTTTATACCTTCTAATTCCTTTTTTGTATACCCGGACAATTTTTCAAATTCAGTATTAACTAAAGAGAGTATTGTATCTAGCCCGGCAATAGAGGTTGCGGTTCCGGTGTTCTCGAAAATCGTTCTATACAAGGATTCGGATTTCTTAAGTGCCTCTGCGGCCTGTTTGCGTTCCGAAATATCGCGGCTGCACAAAACGGTACCAGTAATGCTGCCTTTGTCGTCCAATAATATTTTAATAGTGCTTTCAACCCACAGATCATGCTCGCTGGATAGCTGAAAACGAAATGTCTTTTTGCTGCCGGAGTTGTTTTTAATAGCATGATTGACGGAGTCCAATACAACCGGCATATCCTCTGGGTGAACCAGTTCAAATATTGACCTGCCAGTCAATTCCGAGGGCTTGATACCTATGCAATGTGCACAAGACGGGCTTGCATACTTAATGATAAAATTTTCGTCTGTAAGGTAAAGCATGTCTAACATATTGTCGGTAATGATGCGCAAGCGCTCTTCGTTTTTACGTAATGCTTTTTCTGCGTGTCGTTGATCGTTTTGAATACTGATTTTTTGTATTGCAATCTCCATATGGGTGGCAGCAGCATGGATAAAGTTTATTTCTTCTTCACGCCACCTGCGACGATAGCTTACCTGATTAAACACTAAACAATAATAAGCCTGGTTGCGAAAAGCAAAAGGGAACCAAAGACCGCTTTTTATTTCCATTAACCCGTGTAGAAGCTCCCCCGAGCCGTCGTTAGCTGCGTAGGGGCTAATATCATCGACGTGGCTCTCCGTCCATTTTCTTTGTTCCAACATATATGTAGATGCATCAATAAATACATCTAAATTGTAAGTATCCTTTGTAGCCGTTATGCCATCAGTATTTGGGTTTAGCCATTCAGATATTCCTTTAACCTGATGCTGTTTAAAATCAATGTCATGAATTAGAGATCTGTCAACGGCAATAGTCTCACCAATAATTGCCGCCATGTCGTCCAGTATTTTCTGGGTATCCTCATTATGAATGATAGTTTCAGCGATCCGGTTAAGCGCGTTGGAGAAATGAAGCTGTTCCTCTAAACGCTTCTTCTGTTGGGATAATGCCGCTTGTAATTTCTTATGCTCTGTTATGTCGTGGGCTACAACGGTGGCCTTGGAAGGCGCCTGGTTTTCATAGATATAGCCTACATTTATAAGGGCCCAAAACTCCCGGTTATCTTTACCGATAACTTTAAATTCTGCGGTTTCGGGAACTTTTTCTCCTGCAAAGGCATTGCTGAGCCTTTGCCTGAAATGCCTTTTACTTTCTTCCGAGAAAATATTGAAAGGGTTTATGGAAAGTAATTCTTCCTGGGTATAGCCCAGATAATGGCACATAACATCATTGACACTAATAAATCTCTGGTTGATAAAATCTATCTCATATATCCCTGCGGGTGCATGCTGTACAAGATGCATGTATTTTTCTTTGCTGGCCCGCAGGTTGTTTTCCATCCGTTTGCGGTCCGAGATATCCCTTTGAATGGTATCCTGCTCCTCGTTACTTTTATACCCCAGCTTTGATTCCAGCTCTGTGGCCCTCTGCCGTAGTCTTTCCAGTTCTTCAACCATCTGTTCTTTTATTTTTGCCTGGTTTTCCATCTTTTTCTCCTCTCAATAGGAAAAAAACTGTAAGAGTTTGTAAAGATGTTAGACAACCAACTTCAAATTACCTTCAGGAAACTTGTCGAATATAGACAGAATAATAAGAACAACTAAAAAGAGACCGATTCCCTTTTGCTTACGGTGAATAGGTCTCTTTTTCGCATTTGTTTACTCGATATTACATAATTTTTTGGTATTCCTGTTGGATAAACCGGGCCAGCAGTTCCGATACTTCCCCAGCAGTGGTAATCTGGTGGTTCTTGAGCAAAAAGGCAGCGTTTCGCTCATCCATATCCAATTCATCCAGCAACCCGCCTAACAAGCCCCCGGATTTCTTGTCAATTTGCATTATTAAGGCTATTCCGTCTTCTCGTACCTGGTAAATTACTTCTAATTCGTCAAGTTTTCCTTGCAGGAATTTGCCCGGCCGGTATTCAAATTCCTGGTACTGGCCGTTAAAGGCACCCGTCCCCCGCTTTTTTCTAAAGCCCAGCTCTTTTTCCAGGGCATTCATAACTATTTGCTGGCGCTGCCCGGGTAATATTTCCACCGGGTCATTATCTCTAGGGTCCACTGCACGGCTAATGTCCATGCCCGTAGCCAAGAATGATTGGGTGGGCCCTGTGGATATGGGGATGTCTTCAGGCAGGATATAAGAAACGGGTATCTCCCTCTCCTGCTCATCTGGCGTAACTGTGAACCCCTCGCTCAGTACGGCATGATCCAGCTCTTTGCTAACTTCCTTGACGTCATCATCTTTTTTGAACTTAGACTGAACAACCAATTGTACATATATTCTATTAACCTCTTGCTCGACTGCACCACTTTGTACTTTTAAGCAACCCTCGATTTGTTCTCCGGCCCGGTACTTATTCCCCTGCAAAACCAAATCTACTTTGGCCGCCCCTATACCAATGCTGGACAGAATTTTGTTAAACAATCAAGTACACCCCTTTAATAGAATAAATTGCTATCACTTTTAATTAAACATAGATAGGTTTATTCCTTCCTCGTGGGGCATAGTGGATCTTACAACGCTGCTGCCGCTTGTATGCGTTTGCGGCCCAGGTAGGCTTGCTGCACTTTGGAGTCAGACAAAATATCCTGAGATGTGCCACCAAGTGTAATATGTCCCCTTTCCATGACAAAGCCCCTGTCAGCTACTTTTAACGCAGCCCCTGTGTTTTGTTCTACCAAAATGATGGTTACCCCACTATTTTTCAATTGGCTCAGGGTGGACATTATCTCCTTTACCACCATTGGTGCCAATCCCACGGAAGGCTCATCCAGCAGTAATATCTTAGGGCGCGCCATCAGACCCCTGCCAATGGCCAGCATTTGCTGCAGCCCTCCGCTTAAAGTTCCCGCCGGTTCCCGTTCTCTTCCCTTTAAGGCAGGAAAAATATCCATTATTTCCGCCACGTCATCTAATAACGTTCCTTTACTACTGCGGTAGCGGTGAAAGGCGCCGAGCATGAGGTTATCCAGGACACTTAAGGAATTAAAAATTTCCCTTCGCTCGGGTACCAGGCTAATGCCGTGCTTAACAATATAATCCGGTGATTTACCGGTGATGGGTTTTTCCTCCAGCACTATTTCTCCCTGTGCCGGTTTGTGCAGGCCGGCCAATGTTTCCAAGAGGGTACTTTTGCCTGCCCCGTTGGCACCGAGAATGGCGAGCAATTTACCTTTCTCCACATCCAGGTCCAGGTTCCTAAGTGCTTGCACATACCCGTGATAAACATGGAGCGATTTGATGTTAAGCAACATTACCATCCTCCCCAAGATAAGCCTTTATGACTTCGGGATCTTGTTGGATTTCTCCGGGGGTCCCTTCACAAATGGTGCAGCCGAAGTTCAAGACCAGTATGCGATCTGCCACTTCCATTACAGTTTCCATGTCGTGCTCAATTAAAAGCATAGTCAAACCTTGTTTTCTCAGTTTCATGAGGTAACCTGCCAGTTCTTTTGTTTCCATGCTATTTAGCCCGGCGGCAGGTTCATCCAGTAGCAGCAAGCGGGGACCGGAGGCCATGGCCCTAGCTATTTCTAAGAGTCTTTGCTGTCCGAAAGGTAATGCCGCAGCGGGAAGTCCGGCTGCTTTTTCCAGCCCTATATCTTTAAGTAAGGCCATTGCTTCCTCTTTTATTCTTGAATCTTCCTTGCTTTTACCGGGTAACGGAAGCATTGATTTGATGAAACCGGTTTTACCTTTTAGGTAGGCCCCGGTAATAACGTTTTCCAATACTGTCATGTCGCCAAACAGCTGTAAGTTTTGAAACGTTCTAGTGATGCCGGCAGTAGCGATTTGGTAGGGTTTTAAACCAATCAGCTCTTTGCCGTTTATGGCTATAGTTCCGCCATCCGGCTCCAACATGCCGGTAATGAGATTGAAAATTGTGGTTTTGCCCGCACCGTTGGGGCCAATTAATGCAAAAATGTTTCCCTCATTTATTTCACAACAAATGTCTTTGGCGGCGGTAATGCCACCGAAAATTTTAGTTAGACCTTCTATTTTAAGGAGCATTTTATAATCCCCCTTCTTTTTCTGCCTCAAATTTCGTAGAGTATCCTTCACCCGGCAGCTTTTGCGTGGATAGTTTAAAGCGTTTGCCCAGGGCACCTAGGCCTTCCGGCTGGAAAATCATTAATACCACTAAAATAAGGCCAAAAAAGATAATTTGGTATTCACCACCGGCATTAGGTATAACCACCGGTATTGCCCAGCGCAGAAATTCTCCTAGGGCTACCACCAGTGCAGCACCCAAAAGCGGCCCCACGAAAGTTCCCAATCCGCCCACAACTGCCATTAGTACAAATTGTACTGAAGCGTGGAAGCTGAATGGTGACGGGCTGATGAAAGTGATATAATACGCGTAAAGTCCACCGGCCAACCCAGCCAGTAAAGCGCTGAAAATAAAGGCCTGCAGTTTTAGCGCCGCGGTATCAATCCCGGCAGTTTCCGCGGCATGTTCACTCTCTCTTATGGCACGAAGAGCCCTTCCCACCCTGGATTCAATTAAACCTTTGATACCGGCTGACAGCAGTATTAAAATACCTGCAATAAGGTAAAAGAACTTAATATCACTGTCAAAAACAAAACTACCAACTGATAAATAAGGAATCCCCGCAATCCCTGACGGCCCTCCCGTTAGTTCCATACCTTCGGTGAACCCAATGTGAACCAGTAATCCAAACCCCAATGTAGCCAGAGCCAGGTATAATTCCTGTAGTTTAAGAGTGGGCCTCCCTATTAATGCTGCGATGACCCCTGGGAGCAGCACTGCTCCCAGGAGGGCCAACACGGTGGGACAGTGAAAGCGGGTGGTTAAGATAGCTACCGTGTATGCACCGAGGCCGAAGAAAGCGGCGTGTCCGAATGATATTTGTCCGGCATAACCCATCAATATCCCCAGTCCCTGTACGATTATAGTGTAAAGGCCGATAATGATAAGAATACTGAGGAGATAATTACTGTTTGTAATTAAGGGAATGATTAAAAGAAACAATATAATCCCCGGCCAAAAGTGATTTTTATTAATGAACGCCATGCCATGACACCTCTGCTTTTAAGTTCTTTTTTTATCTAAATCTTACGCTCTTTAAGGGAGCCTATGATACCTTGAGGTCTTACCAATAAAACCCCAATTAAAATAATTATGGCAAAGGCATCCTTAAGACCTGAAGATATCAGCCCGGCACTGAAAGACTCTAAAATGCCCAAAAGAATTCCACCCAGCACGGCGCCGCCGATATTGTTCAATCCACCGATAACCGCAGCTACAAAGCCTTTGACTCCCAGCATGAACCCCATATCATAAGTGGTCATGGTAACCGGTGCAATGAAGATCCCGGCTGCCGCGCCCAGGGCACCGCTGGCCAGAAAAGCCAATAGAGACAAGCGGTTGGGGTTGATACCCATTAACCTGGCTGCTGTACGGTTAAGCACAGCAGCTTTTACGGCTTTACCCCAGTACGTGAGCTCAAAGAAAGCGTACAGCCCGGCCAGAGTTAAAGCTGTTAGTCCAAAAATCCAAAAACTCTGCGGGGTTATGGCGGCCCCTCCTATAAAGAGAGGGCCACCTTCGGAAAAGGCCGGCAGGGAATATGTCTCAGTACCCCAGACCAGAAGTGCCAGACCGCGCAGGAATATGGAAAGGCCAAGCGTAATAATAATCAGGGTTAGGGCTGACGCTTGGCGCGCAGTTTGAATAGCACACCGCTCAAGTACCCCTCCCAACGTTGCCACTAAAAGGACCGCAATGATAAATGCCGCCGCCAACGGCAGCCCGGTAGCGTACAAGCTAATGGCTAAAAGTGCACCGATAGTGACAAACTCTCCCTGGGCCAGATTTAAGATGCCAGTAATATTAAATGTTGTGACAAGTGCCAAGCCAATCAAGGCATAGATGCTGCCAAGTGTGAGCCCTGTGAAAAGGAGCTGCAAGAGTTGGGACGGGGTATCCATAATAACACTCCTCTATTGTGTTAATGCCTGTTTTTATTCCAAAAGTTGCCACTTATCGTCTTCAATTTGTACCAAGACCATAGATTCTTCATCAAGGCCGTTATGGTCTTGTGCTGATATGTTAAAAACACCGGAAATACCTGTAAATCCCTGTGTTTTTTCCAGTTCATCCCTGATAGCGGCTCGGTCCGGGCCCGCCTTTTCAATGGCGTTTACTAACAGATTAAAGGCATCCCAAGCATATCCGCCGAAAGAATCGGGTGGTGAACCATATTTCTGGGTATAGTTATTAATATAAGTTAGCAATACTTCCTTCTGGGGGTCAGTGTCAGGAAGTTGTTGGGCTACTGTCAATTTCCCAATGGGGAGAATCACACCCTCGGCTGCCCCTTGTGCAAGATCTATAAATTTCTGGTTGCCTACTCCGTGGCTGTGGATAAGCGGGATGGTAAGTCCCAGATCTTTAAAGTTCTTAGTTGCTATGGAGGCAGAAGGCGGAATCGCCCAAATGATCAGAGCTTCAGCCTGGCTCGCTTTTACCCTGGTCAGCTGCGGTGTCATGTCTTTATCACTGGCCTCAAATTTGTCTTCTACCAGAATTTCTATATTGTTTTCCTTTGCCGCCTCGGAAAAAGCTATTCGTCCTCCGTCACCGTAAGCGTTATTCATATACAGGAAGGCTACTTTGCTTATATTTTGTTCCCGTAGGTAGTTAGTTATTTTGCCGACTGTTACTTTATCACTTTGTGCAGTCTTAAAGACCCACTGGCGCTCAGAAACCGGTTCTACAATACTACTTGCCGCTGCCAGAGAAATCATAGGCACCTTTTCGTTTTGAACTGTATTAAGCATAGCCATGGATGGACCACTGGAACTACACCCTAATACAGCTAAAACATCTTTTTCGATCAAGGTTTTTGCTGCCAGTACAGCTTCGGTTTCATCGCTTTTGTTATCCAGAATGGTTAGATCAACCTGGTGCCCGTTGATTCCACCCTGTGTATTCAACTGCTTTACCATCATTTGCAAAGTGTCTCTCTCCGGTGTGCCCAGCGATGAAGCTTTTCCGCTGATGTCAAGAACCGCCCCTATTTTGTACTGTTCTTCTCCTGTAACGCCTTCACCGGCACTATCCCCGCCGGATCCACAGCCACTGGCTAAAACACCGGTGGCCAGTAATAAAATTAGCAGACTGGCCATAACTGATTTTCTTAGCGACCGTTTCAAATTTTATCCCTCCTATTAAAGTAGCATATAAAAAAGACCACAGTTATCGCCCGTGAGGACGAAAGCTGTGGCCTTCCGCGGTACCACCTCAATTGGCCATATAAAAATGGCCCTCTTGGTAAGGTACAGGAAATTAACACCATTCCCTACTTAGATACGGTGGTGGTTAAAATAAAAAAACTTCTCGCCCATAAGGGACGAAAAGTTAACTCTCGCGTTACCACCCTAGTTGATCTAAAAATAGACCCACTCTAAGCAGGGTACGGGAAAATGATCCGATACCCCCTTCCTTTTAACGGTAGAAGACTCCGTCGGGGCCTACTTACACGTGGTTTCAGCCCGGCAGCTCATGAGAGAACTTCAACGAATCATACTTTAGAAGCGTTCACAGTCTATGACGCTTCCTCCCTGAAAAGCAGTATTTCGTTTACTTTTCCCAATCATTGCTTTTACAATATAGAGTTAAAATTATTTTACCACCAGTTATATTACTGGTCAAGAAAAAATATGCCTGGTTACCTAATCTTTTTTTAGCTATGTAAAATAACCCATTACAGAGCTGTCTAATATTGCAGGGGAAGCTTGGTTTACTATTGAATATTCTTATAATCAAAAAAACTAAGTGAAGGTGATATTTCTATGAAGATTTATATTTGGAGGCATAACCGCAGGTTCCATAGTTATAGCATGATGGACGAACCTTGTATTCACCACGGCATGTATACTGATGCAGTGGCCGTTGTTATGGCGGAATCCCAGGAGGAGGCCTTGAAATTACTTGCTGAGGAGTCCAGGGAGTGGTGTATTGAAGATATAAGACAATTAACCCCCACTGTTATTGATCTTGACCGACCTCAGGTTTTACACACCTATATTAGTGGTAATTAACTCTTAATAACTGTGATTGCGGGGTTCTTGTTTGTGTTGCATAGTTTGATACGCAGGTGTTGCATTTATTGAAAATAGGTCATAAAATTAAGTTTGTCAATTCAAATTTGAAGGTATAGGTATAATAGACATGAAATTTGATCAATCTAATGAACAATTAATTGGGGTTCTATCTGCTGCCGGTGCCTATTTTACGTGGGGTCTTTTACCGGTTTACTGGAAACTTATGCCCAATGTCCCGGCGCAGGAAGTTTTGGCCCACAGAATTGTGTGGTCTTTTGTTTTTATGGTGTTTGTTTTATTTTTGTCCAGAAAGGGCAAGGCATTTTGGGGGGAATGCAAGGAAATTGTCTCCCAGCGAAATAAACTGTTTGGTATTGTACTGGCTTCTGCCCTGATCAGTATCAACTGGTTTACGTATATTTGGGCAGTGAGCCATAACCATATTGTGCAATCAAGCCTGGGTTATTATATTAATCCCCTGGTAAGTGTTCTTTTGGGGGTTATTGTATTAAAGGAAAAGTTATCTTTCTGGCAGATAATATCCTTTCTTCTGGCAGCAGTTGGTGTGTTAAATATGATGATCCATTTCGGGGCGGTTCCCTGGGTGTCATTAACATTGGCTGCAAGTTTTGGCTTGTACGGGTTAAGCAAAAAAATGGTTAATGCCGGAGCGATGACGGGGCTGACACTGGAAACCCTTTTCGTTGCTCCCTTTGCATTAATGTTTATAGGGTCTGTACATAATGGTGGAAATGGGGCCTTTGGTTTTGATAAGCCAGTTATTGCATGGCTTTTAATCGGTGCCGGTGCTATAACGGCAGTGCCGCTTTTATTGTTTGCCGCTGGTGCCAAACGGCTCCCGTTAGCGGTTATTGGATTTTTACAGTACATATCCCCCACATTGATGCTAATTTTAGGCGTATTCTTTTACCATGAATCATTTACCAGTGTCCACCTCATTTCCTTTGTTTTTATCTGGGTGGCTTTAACCATATTTTCGTTGTCTAGAACCAGCTTGTTTACCCATTTGGAGTCGCAGTTTTTGAAGAGAGCACAACTCGATACCAGGGATAAAAAGGTATAATTAACTCTTCTAAATCAATCTAAATGCGGGTTGCCAAACATATAAATTATTAGAATAATAACCAAGGTAACCTGAGAAACGGGTAAACTTATTTGTTTACTCCTGTTATAAGTTTAGATTGCAAAGAAGGGGATGTATTGGTTTTGACTATGTACGTACGAATAAAATCTATATTGCTATTGTTTACAGCGGCGATATTTTTATTGCAAGTGGGTTGTTCCGGCTCAAAAACGGTTAATCAAAATGAAGTTGCCGGTCAGGAATACATAAACGGATCCACTGCCGGGCCACCGCAGGTTAATTTTGAAACATTTCGTGATCAAGGAAAACTAGCGTTTATCTGGGATGGTAGACTTTATGTTTTAAACGGGGACAGTGGAACTCTGGATAAGCTAAGTGAGCCTGGCAAGGCAAGTAAACTAAAGTGGTCAGCGGATGGGCAGTGGTTGGCGTACGTTAACGGTGATAACCAACTTCAAATTACCCGTACAGACGGCACCGAATTCTATGAAGTTGCAGGTTTAAAAGAGTCAATGTACAATGCCCCTGATTTCGCCTGGTCCCCCGCAGCAAATGTGTTAGCAGTTGTTCCTGATGTGAAAAAAAGGGATATATATTTGATTCAACCTGGTGAAACTCCACTACAGCTTACCGATGTTTATACGGGCGCTTCCTCATTCTGCTGGGCCTTGGATGGTAAAACAATAGCTTATGTTGATACACTGCCTTACGACCCCAATGACCCTGTCAACCGGGTTGATGTCCTGCATAAGATACCGGCGGAAGGTGGTGAAGCTGCCCGTCTGTATACTGCAGAAGGTGCAGCCATCAGGCTTGCAGGCTGGCAGCCTGATAAAAAAGAAGTGCTTTTCTGGTTAAGCCCTGGGCATTCGGCCTCCGCCATGGCCGACGGTCTTAAGCTTTATACTGTGCCGCTTACCGGTGGTAAATCACAAGCCATTGCCACAACTTTAGTTTACCCTGAGTGGCTTACCTGGTCCAAGGATGGAACAAAGCTTCTGGCTGTTGCAGGAAGCGGGCGGGAGATTTGGAAGAATAAATCGCTGTCCCTTTTTACCCCACAAACAGGTAGCTGTGTTAATCTGCCGCAGCGTACGGATACTGTACGATTGTATCCGGATTGGTCTAATAAAGGGGATATGTTTTGTTTTTTGGAAGCCCCCGATTTAAGTAATGGTAACGGAGAAAACAGTATTTCAAACTGGCGGCAAGCAAGAGCTCTGGGAATTGCCAATGCCGATGGCACCGGTGCCCGGCCTTTGGATGAAGCGGGCACCGGGCTGGGGCGTCCCCTTTGGTCACGCGATGGCGAACATATCTTATATTTAAAGGACAGCATTGTCTGGCTAATAGATATTAGCGGTGGTACCCCGGTCAGAATTGTAGGACCTTTTCCGGGCGAAAACAAATACGGTTATTATGGCCTTATTTCCTGGGGCGATGAAATCGCTTATTTCCGCGATTAAAGGTAAGCATAGCGAGGAAATTTCATGGCCTTCACCAGTACGTCCTGGAATTTATCAGTACCTGAAAGGGCGATAAATTCTGTTTCTTCTTCGAAACGCTGTGCTTTTTCCCGGAAATCCCAATTAAATAGTGCCATACGGGCACCATCTCCGGCGGCGTTACCTACAGCATATATTTTTCCCCTCGGACAGTGTGGAACCAGGCCAATGGTAATGGCATCATCGATATCAATGTAGCTTCCAAATGCACCGGCCAGTATTATTTCATCGGGCTCTTCAATCCCAGCGTGCTGCATCAATATTTGAGCACCGGCTAAAAGGGCCGACTTACCCAGTTGGACTGCACGGACGTCGTCTTGACAAATGGTTATGTCAGCATCTAAGCCTGATTGCTCAGAGAAAGCCAGTACAAATTCATATTTTTTACTGCCTTTCTCCTGGCGAATGCGAGCGTGTTTTTTGCTTTTGTCAAAGGCACCGTTTTCCATGATAATACCGGCCTTTAGGAGTTCGGCCACGGCAGAGAAAATACCCGAGCCGCAAATGCCCACCGGTCTTCTTGTATTTGTTTCTTTTTCCCCGGGGCTGGGGATTACTGTGTATTCTACATCTAATGTTTTAGGATCAATGGATAACTTTTCGATAGCACCGGGTGCGGCACGCATACCAAACTTAATTTGGGCCCCCTCAAAAGCAGGACCTGTGGCTACAGATGTACAAAAAGAGCGGTTGTTACTACCCAGCACCAGTTCACCATTGGTTCCTATATCCATTATTAGCTTCATTATTTCTTGTTCATGAAACTGCTCTGCTATTCTGACCCCAATGGTATCCGCCCCCACGTAGGCAGAAAAAACGGGGAACATATATATATGAGCACCCGGATTTACATTTAGCCCTAAAAGAGATGACCGGACGTATTGGGCTGTCTTTATAGTGGGAATAAATGGATATTTACCCAGTGCTTCCGGGTTAAGCCCAAGAAACAAGTGGTGCATGGTAGTATTGCCAACCACAGTAACATCAACAATATCATCGGGGTTGGCCCCTACGGATTCGGTCATATTGACAATTAAACCATTAACTGCTTGAAGAACGCTTTGCTGTAGGAAAGCCAACATTTCAGGCCTTTCCTGGATTAGACTGATGCGGGAGAGTACATCTCCACCGTAGACCACCTGGGGGTTAAGCACTGAATCAGCAGCTAAAATGCGATTATTATCCAGGTCTCCAAGGTAAGCTGCCAGGGAGGTGGTACCTATATCCACCGCCAGGCCCAGCATGGGACGGTCTTTTTTCCTTCTGATACAAATAACTTGCTGGTTTTGACTTACAAAAGCCTCCAGCGGGGGGACATTGCGGCCGGCCAGATTGGAAAGTCGAATCATGGCGGTGGGAGAAATTACTGGCTCCTCCATTTTGTATTTATGCCTTAAAATGGCTGCACACTGTTCCCACATTCCGGTGCCGTGGTGTGCCTCAAATGGGGGTAAATCAAGGTAGAAACGGCGGACAAAGGGCTTTAATTCGATTTCACGGTGGGTATATGACTTGCGAATTACTGCCCCCATGTCTCTGCTTGCTTTCGGTACTGTAACTTTGAGGTCGCAGTCTATCTCAATTTCACATGCCAACCGCCACCCCTGACGTAGTTCTTCTTCAACAAAAAATTTGTGGTTTGAAGATTTGTGCCCGGTGTCTTTAAATTCATGAATTAGTACCCGGCACTTACCGCATATCCCTTTCCCGTTACATTCGGATCTAAGATTAACCCCTGCCAGCCAGGCTGCCGTCAACAAAGATGTTCCCTTTTCCACCGGAACCTTAAGGCCTAAATTGGAAAAATGAACCTGGTATTTAGACATGTTGAGCTCCTTCCCGTGCTTTCCGCATCCAACATTTTCCGTCAGAAATACAATAATCACAAGCCGATGATACTTTGTTGGAAGGGTAATCAGGTCCTATGCCGATTATGCTGGAAGCTGATTTGTGCGGGACCATAAGGGAGGCATCATTGATGGTGACACCGATTGTGCCGGGATCCAACAGTGCACAAAGCTGTTTTTGTTCCTTTATATCCCAGCCTTTTAAAGACCCCGGGCTTAAGGAGAGCCCCACGCCGTATCCCTCCCTGGCGGCGAGGTTTTCCACGTGTGCCCAGACTTCGTTATCTATTTCATTCAAAGCTAATACTCCGGCACAGTCCAGCCAATATGCTAACTCAAAATCCCCTTCCATGCTCAGCTTATTTACTGCAATTTCCAATTTATTTCCTATGGTGCTTAAGTAGACCACTGCTTCTGCTGCCTGGTAAAGAAGGTGAGAAGACTCTCCTACTTGTAATTCGGTTTGTTGGACTAGTATTGTATCCCGGTCAACTTTCCGAATAGTGAATTTGTCCATTAAAAAGGTGGGTTCTATAAGCTTCATGGCTATATCTAGAGCCTTTTCAGCCTCAGCAATAATTTCCGGCCTAATTTGGCTTGTGTCTTTAAAACTCTGACTTAATAATAATTTATCCAAAGGTACTTTTACTGGAACAGAATCTCTTTTGATAAAGATCTCCACCTCCTGTGTGTAAAAATTAGGGAGGGAAAAAACGGCCGCTGTTATTTCAGCGACCGCAATTTGGAAAAAAATTAATAATCCATAAGGTTCTTTATTTTCTCTACCGCCACCACTGCGTCCGCCGCGTATCCACGGGCACCTATTTCGTCAGCATACTGTTGGCTTACCGGTGCCCCGCCCACAATAACATGAATCTTCTCGTATAGGCCTTCATCTTTGAGCGCTTCAACGGTTTCTTTCATCATGGGCATAGTTGTGGTCAAAAGGGCCGACAAACCTAGAATTTGCGCGTTTACTTCTTTTGCTTTACTTATGAAATTTTCCGGAGAGTTATCAATCCCTATATCGTGAACTTCAAAACCTGCTCCTTCCAACATCATGGCCACAAGATTTTTTCCAATGTCATGTATATCATCCTTAACGGTACCGATGACCACAACTCCCTTATTGCTGGCTACTACATCTTTTTGAAGATGGGGCTTTATTTTCTCCAGGGCAATCTTCATGGTTTTGGCTGAGGCCAACATTTCAGGAATAAATACTTCACCCGTCGAATATTTTTCGCCTACAACATCCATTGCCGCAATTAAGCCATCATTAAGGATGCTTTCAGCATCTTTGCCCTCATTAATGGCTTTATCCACTTTTTCGGCAATGGCATCCTTTTTATATTCAACAACCATATCATGTATTTCTTTAATAAGATCTGCCATTTTTTAATCCCCCTCGGGTTAGAATTATCTATAAAGTGCCACTTGTTTTTATAGACCGGCGTCCAGAATTTGGTCAATTTTGGTGAGAACATCATTTGACTTTGGTTCCGGCTGGTAGTTAGAAAGAATTTTATTTACTTCCTTGCTGAGTCTATCTTCCATGGTTAAACTTCCGCCCTTTTCCCAGGCCGGATAGTTCTGGCGGTCAAGAAGCTTTGGATACCATTGGGCAGTCTTAAAGTTTTCCAACGTATGATCATCCATTAAGAAAGTTGATTGATCCTTCACTCTATTGATAACATCGAGCGCCAGCGTGTTATCATTTACGTCGATCCCATTCATAAAGAACCGGGCCATATCAATCACTTCATTGGCCATTATCAACTGTTCCAGGGATGATGTAGTGCCATACTCAATGTACCCTACATCATGGACCAGGTTGGATCTGCAGGCCATGGCGGCAAAGACGGAAAAAGTTGATTCAATGCCGGCCTGCGCATCAACGCGCTTGGAGTCTGTTGACCCTGCATAAGCCCAAGTAGGTAAATTGTAAAAACGGCCCATATCAGTTACGGCGCCTTGAGTTAATGCCCACTCGGGACACCCGTAAGACACCACGGTGGTGCGTTGATCCATAACCGAGACATTGGGGCCAAATACAAAGGGTGCCCCTTTGCGGACCAGCTGCTGTAATACTAAGCCGAAAAAGGATTCTGCTATGCCCATGGCCATTGCCCCGGCCAGAGTAATGGGAGCGCCGCTGCCTGCGTTAGCCCCCGAGGGGAAACTCATGGGAATATTATGCTTTGCTCCAGTTAAAATCTTTTGGACTGAAGTGCGGTTAAATTTTAGTGGGGAAACCGGTTCTACATAATGTAATAAGAATGGGTTCTGCTCCAGTTTCTGCTCATCCCCACCGTAAACGGCGGCAGCCATTTTCCATATCTTTTCTGTGTCCGGTCCGGAATCAGAGCAAAATACTATCGGCAGGTTGCTGTTCTTTACCATTTGGGCGAATTCATACATATAAACAAGCTCTGACGGAACATCGATGGGATTGCCCATGGACATAATAAAAGAAATATTGGGAAGTGCATCAGAAACTTTGGCAAAGTTTCCGATATCTTTAACTTCCACTCTTCTCCGTTCACCGTTTTCTGGATCAATAGTGTAGATTGTATCCGAGCCGGTACCAAAGTAAGTTTTCCCTTCTTCCAGGAACAGAGACCGCTCTCCCTTTTGGTTTGAAAGTACTACCCGGGTGGGCGCACTGTTTAAGGCATCTTGCACCATATATGCGGGCAGTTTTACCCGGTCCTTCTCCACAATTGCACCCGCGTCGCGGAATATTTGCAGAGCTTCTTCATCCTGAACCTGCATACCGTATGAGTTCATTATTTCCATGGCTGCACGGTGAATAGCTACTACTTGTTCGTCTGAAAGGATTCTCATTGAAGGTCGAAGGGTTCCAACAGGAAACTGTATCACACTTATCCCTCCTAGTAAGAGTAGTGATTGGGCTTCAATCTGCCGAAGTGCGCAAACTTTTAAAGCCAGTTCTTCCGGTTCATGGCAACCAACTCCTATTAATTCCTTATTTGATAACTCATTCTAACAAACATACTTGGCTCTGTTAACCCTTGTTCACCAAATAGTCACGCATTTGCCAAAATTCGCATTAGGGATGAGTGGCAAATATTTATTTGATGTTTATCTTTACTAACCGGACACCAGAGGTAATACACCATTTTTTTATTCCCCATTGTTCGAGAAATCTTTGCATATTTTTGTTAGTATTTTATTGCGTGGTTTAAGTACACTAATAATGGAGGTTAAATGAACCAAGAGGAGGAAATTATGAAAGCTACCGGGATCGTTAGGAGAATTGATGATTTGGGACGGGTAGTTATACCTAAAGAAATTAGGCGCACGATGAAAATTCGTAATGGTGACCCTTTGGAGATATATGTTGATAGAGAAGGAAAGGTGTTTTTAAAAAAGTATTCTCCCATCAGTGATTTGGGGGAATTCGCCAGGGAATATGCTGACTCCTTACATGAAGCATTAGGCTATATTGTTTGCATTGCTGATCGTGATGAAATAATAGCGGTATCCGGTGATGCTAAAAAGGATTTAATAAACGGTGCCATTGGTGAGGTGCTTGAAGATATCATTGGTGAACGGCAACACCAAGTTATTAATGGGGAACATAGCTTAACGGCGGGTGAAGAATTTATAGTTAAGAGCAGTGTTGTTTCGCCCATTATCGTGAGCGGAGATCCTATAGGCGCCATTGTTATAACATCAAAGGATGAAGCACAAATGGGAGACCTGGAAAAAAAGCTGGCCCAGACAGCTGCCTCATTTTTAGCAAAACAAATGGAGGGATAATTTAAACGAACATATCGCCATGATAAATAAACACCCCTCTTTTGGTGATACTACCTGGAGAGGGGTGTTTATTGTTGGTAAAAATTAATGATTCACTAAACTTAAGACTTGGAGTGATACGACATGATTAAGGCTTTATTAGGTATGATGTTTAAAAGTTTAGCCTGGATAATTGGGATATTTGCAGTGATATTTAAATTAATAGATTCGCGAAGAAAAAACCGTTTATGAGGTTATTACCCTCATTCAAAAATTATTTTATATGCTCTTGAAATCCTTTAGCAAATGGTTCATAATAGATATGTTTGCTAAATTGTCAATACACAGGAAGTGGTAATACTATGAAAAAATACGATGTAATTATCGTAGGTGCCGGCCCAGCGGGTATTTTCGCTTGTTACGAGTTAATTCTAAAGGCCCCTGGGCTAAAGGTATTGTTGATAGACAAAGGTCGTAATATTTATAAGCGTCAGTGTCCAATACTGCAAAAGAAAACCGTAAAATGTCCTCCTGCCACAGCCAAAAAAGACTACGCGGGGTGTATGCCTACGTGCTCCATTACCAGTGGTTTTGGTGGCGCCGGTGCTTATTCAGATGGAAAGTTTAACATCACCACTGAGTTTGGAGGTTGGTTAACTGATTATTTAAGCCCATCAGAAGTGTTGGACTTAATTAAATATGTAGATTCCATTAATAATAAACATGGTGCGGAATCTACCACATCTGATCCAACCACTGCAGCTATTAAATCAATTGAGAAACGTGGGCTGGCTGTAGATCTAAAATTGCTACGGGCACAGGTTAGGCATCTGGGAACAGAACAAAACCTGCAAATATTAAGAAGCATATTTGAGTTTTTGAAAGAACATGTGGATATGGTCTTTGAAACCGAAGTAGATAATATATTAACGGAGGACCAAGGTTCTAAACGTTTTGCCACGGGTGTGCTTACAAAGACAAGCGAAGAATATTATGCACCCAAGGTAGTGGTTGTGCCGGGTAGAGACGGAAATGAATGGTTAACTGACGTTTTTAAAAAACTAAATGTAGAAATGACTAATAACCAGGTGGATGTTGGGGTCCGGGTGGAAACTCTGGACACAATAATGGAAGAAATCAATGATAATTTATATGAGGGAAAATTTATTTTTAGGTCTTCCACCGGGACAACAGTAAGAACCTTCTGCAGTAACCCGTCCGGCCACGTTGTAATTGAAAATCACAGTGGTGTTATGTTGGCCAATGGACATGCCTATAAAGATAAAAATTTGGGCAGCATTAATACTAACTTTGCCCTGTTAGTGTCACACAAATTTTCTTATCCCTTTGATAAGCCCATAGATTATGCAAAATCAATTTCCCGGCTGGCCAATGATCTGTCCAACGGCTCAGTACTGGTACAAAGATTTGGTGATATTCTGAACGGCCGCCGGTCAACTGAAAAGCGTATCAGTGAAGGTTTTATGGAACCCACTTTAAGGGAAGCGGTACCCGGAAACTTGGCTTTGGTGCTACCTTATAATACCATGAAAAGTATTATTGAGATGATTCACGCCCTGGATGCCGTTACGCCTGGTATTGCAAGCGAACACACTCTCCTTTACGGGGTGGAGGCAAAGTTCTATTCATCCCGGCCAAAACTAAAAAGCAACTTTGAGACTGAGATTGAAGGGTTCTACGCCGGTGGCGACGGGGCGGGCATAACGCGTGGTCTGGCCCAGGCGGGGGCTTGCGGCATAGCTATTGCCAGAGACATTTTAAAAAGAGATATATAAGCTACAAAAGACCCGAGGCTTTTTATTGCTTCGGGTCTTTTGTCCCTGACCCTCTAACGCTGAGTGCTAAATTAACGACCACAAGCATTTAATGCAAATAGATAATTCCACTTGGAAGCATGCTTTAGTTCGTCCGTATAAATTTCAGTAATCATGTTTCGATATGGTAAAAATTCAAAGCCAAATAAAATTTTTCGGTATTTTTCAACCGCCCCTAATTCTCCAAAAATAGCCCTTTGGATACCGTCGCAATAGTTCTTAGGTTTGTCAAAATCTGCGTCAGGTGCCGGGGGGATATCATTGCCTGTTACTTCCCAATATATCTCCCGAAATAGCTTGAAGTGTTTCCTTTCATCATCCCGTATAGAGGCAATGATTTGTTTTTGGTCATGCGGTGCTACGCTTAATAAATAGTCATAGAACAGCTCGTCTTCCCTTTCCGACCTTACGGATTCCGCTATTAAATTCAAAGCTTGCGGCAAAGCATAATCAGCAACATACTCAGAAGTCTGGTAATACTTATAACGCGTGTATGGATAGCCCGGGTACGGAATTCTATAATTAGAGTATTGCATATCACTCATCCTTTTTGTGTTTACCCTATATTATGAAAGGAAAAGGCGTTAAGTGATTATTTTACAAGCCTAACTTATAATTAAAAAGCAACGTTAGTTAATCAACCAGGCCAAGTAAATATTTTAGTTGTTAAGAACTTGACGTTGGATAAATTAAATGATACTATTCGTTTATGTAAGCATTTGCTTACAGGATTAAATTTTCAGGAGGAATGTGTACGTGAGAGGTAAGGTTAAGTGGTTTAGTTCGGAAAAAGGCTTTGGTTTTATTGAAAGAGAAGATGGTGGCGATGTATTTGTTCATTTTTCCGCCATTCAAGAAGAAGGTTTTAAGGCCTTAGATGAAGGTCAAGATGTTGAATTTGACATTGTAGAAGGCTCACGTGGACCACAGGCGGCAAATGTTGTAAAGTTTTAGTAATCGGGATAGTTTAGCCCCGGCTTTGCCGGGGCTTTTCTAATACTCATTTTAGTTAATTAATACCTTAAACTAACCCGGATAGAACGGAAACACGGACAATAATTCCCAGCAACTTGTTGTTTTCGTCAGTGACAGCCAGGGGGAATTTAGTATTGGTTGCCATCGGCAGCAGATCCTGCATGTATGTCTCGGGATCTGCGGTATAATAATCCTGCCGTAAAATATCTGCAATCTTCTTGTTTTCCTTGATGGCTATTATTGTATCATCAATGGTAACGATACCCTGCAGCCGTAGTTCCTCATCCACAACGAATACACTGGAAATACCGTTTGACTCCATAATTTTAACTGCCACTCTTGGCCCGTCCTTGAGAGATACCAGTGCAGAAGATTTAAACATTATATTCTTGGCCTGTAATACTTTAGAACGGTCAATGTCCTTGATAAATTCTTCAATGTATGTACTTTGCGGCTCTGCAATGATTTCTTCCGGGGTGCCAATTTGCTCCATCCTCCCGTCTTTCATTACCGCCACACGGTCCCCTATCTTAAATGCCTCGTTTACATCGTGGGTAATAAATATAATAGTCTTTTTTAGTTTAGATTGAATGTCAAGAAGCTCATACTGCATTTCCCGGCGAATCAGAGGGTCAAGGGCACTGAAGGGTTCGTCCATCAATAATACATCAGGATCGTTAGCCAGTGCACGGGCCAGACCAACCCTCTGCTGCATTCCACCGCTTAATTCGCTGATCATTTTATTCTCCCAGCCTTCGAGACCGACACTAATTAAAATTTTGTTTGCAATATCCTGCCTTTCCTCTGTAGAAACTCCTCTTATTTCCAGGCCGTATTCAACGTTTTTAATTACGTTACGGTGGGTTAAAAGACCGAAGTGTTGAAAAACCATGGCCAGCTTTTGCTGCCTTACCTGCTTTAGATCTTTTTTTGCAAGCTTTACTATGTTTGTATCATCGATGAAAATATTGCCTTCCGTTGGCTTGTTTAGAAGGTTCAAACACCGTATGAGAGTAGATTTACCGCTACCTGACAGTCCCATAATGACAAAAGTTTCCCCTTCTTTTACCTCGAAGGAGACGTCGTATACGCCAACGGTATGCCCCGTCTCTTCTAGAATCTCGTTCTTGGTAAAACCATTTTTAATTTTTTCTAAAACCGGCTGTGGGTTGGGGCCGAAAATTTTGGTCAAATGTTCCACTTTAACTTTTACAGTCATTTGCTACTCCCGCTTTCTAGCCATGTTTTATTTAGATATCTCATATTTGTTTGCAACTCCTTGAGAAATCCTGTCGATAATGATTGCTAGAAACACAATACTGAGTCCAGCTTCAAATCCACGGGCAATATCAATTCTGTTAATTGCAATTAACACTTCCATTCCTAATCCCTTGGCACCGATCATGGATGAGATGACTACCATAGCCAGCGCCATCATTGTGGTTTGGTTAATTCCTGCCATAATGGTGGGAAGTGCCTGGGGCAATTGTACTTTAGTAAGAAGTTGCCAACGTGAAGAACCAAAGGACTGGGCAGCTTCCACCATTTCTTCGGGAACGGAGCGAATGCCCAGGCTGGTCAATCTGATTACCGGTGGTATAGCATATATAGTAGTGGCAAAAACGGCGGGAACCTTGCCCAGGCCAAACAAGATTAAGGCAGGTATTAAATATACAAAACTTGGCATGGTTTGCATTGCATCCAAAACAGGTCTTATTGCCGCGTCCAGACGTGCGCTGTACGTCATTATTATACCCACAGGAATTCCTATCAGCAGCGATATAACAACCGATGTCAGGACAATGGCCAAAGTAGACATCATGTGATCCCACAATCCAAAAGTACCGACAACAAACAATAAGGTAGAAAAAACAAAAGCCGAAACCAGGTTTTTTGCGCGCCACCCCAATACAAAAATAATAGCTATAATTAACCACCATGGTACCCACTGTAAGAAACTCTCAATGTTTACCATAAACCACAATATAAAGGCAGTAATGGCATCAAAGACTTCACCGTAGTTTGTATTTAACCATTTGATAAATTTATCAACGTATAAGCCCCAATTAAGCTTTATGGATTCCGGAAAATCATTCATGGTTGATGGTAGCATTGTCTACTACCTTTTTCACCCCAATTACTGCAAAATTTTAAGATATGCTTGTGCCCCAACGTCTTCACCGACCTACATTTTATCACTTATAAAAGGAAAATTAGAGAAAGTTGGTTTCTAAATGACCAACTTTCCCTGTAGCGGTTTAATTATTAATTCAGTGAAGCTGAGACTTATAGGGATTCCTTTACTTTTTGAGCTACTTCCTCAGAAACCCAACTTGTCCAAACATCTTCGCGCTCTTGCAAAAACCACTTTGCTGCATCCTCTGTTCCTGCGTCGTTATCCTGCATAAAGGCTAGGGCTTCGGCGGTCAGTTTACTGCTAGTTTTGTAATTCTCCAAGAAGTCAACAACTTCCGGTGCCTTTTCATGTACACTACTATTTACCACGATAGTCACATCGGTACCAGGCCATTCACATGCATACCCATTATTCCATTTTTCGTCTGAGTATTCTTCTTCTTTTAAGAGAGTAATGTCATATTTTCCTGAGATCCATGTGGGTTCCCAGTAATAACCAACGAAGGGTTTCCCTTCCTCAGAAGCCGTAGAAATAGCTGCTGCAAGCGCTGTATCGGATCCGGGACGGAAATAATTATATGTTTCGTCGAGACCATATGTTTCATATTTTTGATGCAAAATTTCATCCGCAGCCCAGCCGGGTATGGAGCCATAAATGCGTCCTTTACTTGGTTGTTCCGGGTCTTTAAACAACTCCCAGTATTCAGGCAGGTCTTCTACATATTCAAGTTCAGGAGCCATGGGTTCAATTCCCCTTGCCGGATCTCCCTCAATGACAAATGTAGGAACGTATAAGCCCTGGGCATTGTCATCAAAGTTAACAGATACTTCCACAATCTCACCTTTTTCTATTCCTTCCTGGTAAGTTTCAATAATGTTTTGCTTCCAGGCTTCCATGTAAATGTCAATATCACCGTTTCTTAAACCTGTAAATGTAGCCGGAGTGGAACCAGGAATTACATCAGTCTGGTACCCAAAACCATTTTCAACGATCAAGCGGGCCACATCATTATGAAAACGAATACTGTCCCAACCCGCATCAGCAAAGACCAAAGTCTCTTTTGGTTGCTCGCCCTCACCAGACGATCCGCAGCCAATTACGGCAAATGAAAGAGCGATCAAGCACACTGCAAATAAAAGATGCCTAAAACTTTTGTTCATTAGTACCCTCCCCTTAAAAAATACAAAAATTTTTATATAAGCCACCAACTTATTATATATCAACGATGTGTCAATTCTGAAACTGTGTTATAAGGGGGAATGTCCCAAAATCAAGGATAAATATGGTATCAGCCTAACTTAGTGTGAAAGTGCGAAATATTTCTATATAATCCTGCAAATTTCAACAATCTATCTAAATGATCTTATGTGATAAACCGTTTTTAATAGTGTGATCTATATCATTTTCTGCTCGTTAATTAAGCATTAGAATTATAACCAAATTGTTTTTTTGAAAAGGAGGTTTGTCCGGTGGGCTATCAAATGAGTACGGTGGAGTTTAATAATATAATTTCTAAACTACTGCTTGATTATAGGATTTTAGCTCCTGTGTGCTTGGAAGGCAAGGGAACTTTTTCCGGCACGGATCTGGTAACGTACGGTGATATTGAAAGAATACAAGATGTTGTTTTTGATCGTAAAACCGTTTATTCCGCTAAAGAAGTAGTCTTTCCACCTAACGAAACGATGTTTTACTTTACGGAGGAAGAGTTTAAGCAGCCGTCTGTGGACCAAAAGGGTATACTGGTTTTTGCCAGGCCGTGCGATATTAACGCTTTTAGGCGGTTAGACGCTATCTATTTAGAAAGCGGCCCTTATCCCGACCCATATTACCTGCAACTACGGGAAAAGCTTAAATTTGTACTAATGGAATGCGACCACGGGTTTAAAAATTGCTTTTGTACTTCCACGGGGACAAATGAAACCGGTGATTTTTCCTTATTGATCAGGACTGAAGAGGACCAGATTTTTTGCTTGATTAATGACGCGGGACTTGAAGATCTGATTAGTGAATCCCTGGCCAGTAATTCTATGCGAAAAGTAGATTTGCAGCCGCGATTTGTGCAAAGGAACAAAACAAGACTTCAGATACCTGATAAATTGGATAACTCATTATTCGCTCATCCCCTGTGGCAGGAATACGCCTCCCGCTGTACCGGATGTGGTCGCTGTAATTTTTCATGCCCCACTTGCAGCTGTTTTACAATGCAGGACGTGTTTTACCGAGATAACCCCAACTGTGGTGAGCGCAGGAGAGTTTGGGCTTCCTGTATGATTGAGGGATATACCGAAATGGCCGGCGGCCAGGAGGTAAGAAAAACACAGGGTGAGCGCATGCGGTTTAAAGTGATGCATAAATTCAGTGACTTTAAAAAGCGTTTTGGATTTCATATGTGCGTAGGCTGCGGCCGTTGTGATAATGTCTGCCCGGAATATATTTCTCTTCCCCGGTGTGTGGAAAAATTGCAAGAAATTAATAACGGGGGTGTAAGCTAATGGCCCAAAACCCGTATTTGCCACATAAAGTAAAAATTTTGTCAATAAAACGCCAAACAAAAATTGATTATACATTTAAGTTAGAAAGCAGTATCAAGCCCGATAATGGCCAGTTTGTAGAAGTCTCTCTGCCTAAAATCGGAGAATGCCCTATTTCTGTAAGCGACTTTGGTGACGGGTGGATTGAAATGACCATTCGGCGAGTAGGAAGGGTTACTAATGTACTGCATGACCTTAAGGAGGGAGACGGTATGTTTATTCGTGGTCCTTACGGGAATGGTTTTCCTCTGCAAAAATACAAGAATAAGCATATTGTAATTGCCGCCGGAGGCACCGGGCTGGCCCCGGTAAAAAGTGTTGTTAATTACTTTTACGACCGCCTAGATTTAGTAAAGCAACTTAATTTATTGACCGGTTTCAAGTCTCCGGAGGATGTTCTTTTCAAGGATGAATTGGAAAAATGGAGCAAAGACTTTAACGTAATAGTTACAGTTGATCAAGGAAATAAGGATTGGACCGGAGATGTGGGTCTGATAACCGAGTATGTGAAAGATATGGATTTTTCCAACCCTGAAGAAGTAGAAGTGATAGTGGTGGGACCGCCCATGATGATGAAATTTACCGTGCAGGAATTCCTCAAACTAGGGGTGCCGGAGGAGAACATTACGGTATCTTTTGAGCGCAAGATGTGCTGCGGCATTGGTAAATGCGGACATTGTAAAATAGATGACACTTATGTCTGCCTGGAAGGGCCTGTCTTTAATTATACCAAGGCCATGGAACTAATTGATTAAAAGGGGGCTGTTTAACACATGTCTGTGCATACCAAAAAGCTAATTAAAAATGCTTACCGGGTAACCAGGGACCGTGATATAACGGCCCTTAGAATACGGGTTCCGGGGGGACATTTGCCGGTAAAATACTTTGACATAATCAAAGAGGTAGCCCAAAAATACGGAAACGGCACCGTTCACATTACAACCCGGCAGGGTTTTGAGGTGCCGGGTATTCCAATAGAAATGGTTGATGAAGTGAATAGGTTAATTGCTCCCATTTTAAAGGGATTAGAAAAAGACATTGGTGTCCATGTGGATGATGAAGAAATTGGTTATCCTGCTGCGGGTACCAGGAATGTAAGTGGCTGTATTGGTAACCGGGTTTGTCCCTTTGCCAATTATGATACCACTGACCTGGCGTTAAAGTTGGAGAGAACCATTTATCCCAATGATTATCATGTAAAGATCGCTGTTTCCGGCTGTCCCAACGACTGCATTAAGGCCCACATGCAGGATATTGGAGTGCTGGGCCAGGTGGAACCGTTGTATAACCCCGCCAGGTGTATTTCCTGTGGAGCTTGCGTTGATAACTGCCGTAAAAGGTCTACCGGGGCTTTGACCATGGTCAATCACCGGGTGGAAAGAGATGAAAAAAGGTGCCTGGGTTGCGGTGAATGCGTCCTTACGTGTCCTAACAGTGCCTGGACCCGGGGCAGTAATTATTATCGGGTGGTGATCATGGGACGCACCGGTAAAAAGAATCCACGCCTAGCCCGAACGTTCCTGGAATGGGTTAGCGAGGATACAGTACTAAAGGTAGTGGCTAATATGTACGATTATATTGAGAAGCACATTGACCGCAGTCTGCCCAAAGAACATGTAGGCTACATTGTTGATCGTACCGGTTTGAATGTCTTTAAGAACGAGGTTTTAAAAGAAGCAGAGTTGGATGCCAAAGCTAAAGTAGCTCACCTTATCGATTTTGGCGGGTATTTTTATGACCGCAATCAAATGTAAGGTTTATGATTCACTTGTTAACCCCAAAACGGGGTTATTTTTTTTAATCTTCTTCTTCTACCGTCCATTCATCATCCCAATGCATGATTTTACGGATTTGGCTAGATCTTTTATTGATGAATTTTGTCGCAAATCTATCTGCATCTTTTTCCGAAACTTCGTCGTCATTATACATAGAATCATTAACGTATTGGTACCTGTGCCTTAATTCGTGCACCAAAGCGTGCAGTGAATACAGCTGTTTGCTGTGTATATCGTCACCGTCATCCGTCTGTGAATAAATAAAAATATATACAGTATCAGATGAATCATCAAAACTTCCCTCTAACCTACCAGAAAATTCCTCCCAGGTGAAGTTAAAACATGCGGGGTAAAATTTAAGCATATCAAGCCTGGATTCATAAATGACTATTTTTAAGGGCTTATAATCCCTTCCTAAAATTTTTAGAATGTCTTTGAGCTGTTCATCGGTAATAATATTTTGGTTATTAATTATTTGCATTTCACCGTTTGAGCCATTCGTGATTTTTGCACTCATAGGGGCCTGCCCTTCCCTCCTACTTTTATTTTTACCGCTTAGGGTTGATATTATCAAGTCAAGTCTTAAAAACGGGAATTCGTCTGAATTTTCTGTTCAATTATTCTGGTTGTTGATAGAATTCTGTTAATACCTGAAGGGTGGTGAGTAAAAGTGCTTCCCAAATATGATAATCACACTAACTTAATCATGGAGATTCGCAATTGTCTATACATTATTGAGGAGCTAACTGACAACATAACCCATGAGGATAAGGACTTAATATTGGAACACTTAAGAATTGTAAACCTTAAGTTGATGGAATTGAGTCATACCCATAATTCCTTTAAAGAGTTTCTGCCTCATTTTTCGTCGCCTGCCCGATTATGATGCAATTTACAGATTTATCACCCGGATTGCCGCGGGTGTTTTTTTATTCCCAATAAATATTAATTGATAAAGAATATATACTATAGTTGGGTTGTGGAGGTGATAATTTGTGCAATTAACTGAGTTTGGGATAATGTATGATACCAGCCTCTTAAAACAAGTAACCAATAACCGCACTTTAAGTTTTAGAAAGGATTTAAACGAGATTTTTTTACTGGCCGAGGCCACTCCATCGCTTGCAAACAGCCTGCCATTAATCGATGACGTTATAAACTGGTTTGCTATGGCTTTTAAAAGCAATGCTAATACTAATGAAATGAATGGGTATTGGTTTGATTTTGTGAACATGGTGTTACAGCGGTATGCAGTGCTGTTCGAAGTGGAACTCTCTGCTGCCGATAAGCTGGTCAAAAACCTTTTTCAACGTTTTTTAAACAGCACGTCACTTAAAGGCATACGTATGTCGTACCGTTATAATGTTGCCCCGGTGGTGTTTCTTGGCCGTGGGGGGGCAAGGTCATATTATACACTGCCACCTACTTTACACCGGCCGCTGGCAATTATTCACCTTCCTCGTGCTGCTCTTAACAATCTTTGGCGGTGGAATGTTCTTGCTCATGAAACAGGACATGATGTGTTTTTCTGCGTTGATGACCTGGCTCGGGAAATGGATGCACTGGTTGCCTCTGTGGCCGTTGATGCCCTTCGGGCAGGAAAAGCCGATTACCCGCCTATTTCAACTGTGCTTAAAGTTAATGGGCGTCTCACGCCAATTGAAATGACCCGGGAGCAATTTACTGTCTCTCTTTGGAGTAAATGGACCAATGAGTTGTTTGCCGACCTGTTTGCAATTCTAATGTGCGGGCCGGCCACGGTGTTTACAATGCAGGAGATGATAGGTTTTGGTTCCGTTGGAAGTTGGCACGGAGTACAAGGGCCGGATCCCCACCCCCTCCCTGTTCTACGCAACCTAATTAACCTTACGTTTATGCGCCAATTGGGTTTTTCTTATCATGCCCACATAATTGAACACCGGATGCTACGTCATAACCCCAATGTTAGAGATGTGAAGTGGGTGTTCAATGGAACTACGGAAGTAACCAGAATTAAGTTGACCCAGTTTATGCCAATGATCGAATTAATAACAAAAGCCATGCTTAATTACCCCTTGCAGAGCTTGAATAATCATTCACTTCGAGAAGTGGTTAATTTTAATTTCCATGACCAGGCAGTGGTGGATGCATTAGTTGACGCCTCTGGCGGTGATATTATTCCACCACAGGGGGCAGAGCCACGTCACGTGGCAGCAGCCGCCCAGCTGGCTTTTGCTTTTAATCCTTACCAGGCTGATAAAATTCATAATAACCTAATAAATTTTTTAATTAGGGTAAAATGATATAACGAGAAATAATGTGGGGTGTTACGTATACTTCCACTACGGCGGCAATTATTAAGAGCGGAACTACGGTTTTCATGAAGAATATTACATCCCGTCTTTTTATCTTAAGCCATGTTTTTTCTTTGCGCCTCCAGATATGCCAACCCAAAGCCAAAGCAATACAAACAGCAGGGATCTCAATAATCCCGTGCGGGAGTAGGCCAACGATAAAATTAGGGTGTTCAGCCAGCAAAGCCCCTATCAAGGCTGTATTAACTAACATAAATACAAAAATGGGTATACCAAAAAGGTAACAGGAAATAAAGGCCACCACCAAGCTGGAGATTAGATTTTTCTGAAAAATGGCGATGGCCAGTTGAACGGGATCTAAGCCCACAAACCCGGAAAAACCTTCCTCGGCGGCAATTAAAACCTTTGAGGTTATGCTGGGAAATGAATTACCAATTATGGTAAAAATAAAACACAGTGCGATAAAAACCAATATAAAAACCAGAATTATTTTGTTCAAAATTTCTCTCCTCTTACTTAAATTGATTCCTCATAGTCAATACATACTTTACGGGATTCAGCAGCTTTGCCTTGCACATGTTATCACCATTATAACAATAATTAAGAATAAAAAGAATCCATCTCATACCCGGTATCAAGTTTAAATATTATTTAGTAAATAGCTCTGGGTGTAAATTGGCAATAATATTTACCAGGAAGGGAGTTATTACGATGGTGATACAGATTGCAGCGAGGGGAAAGGCAAATGAACTTTTGTCAGCAACAATGCGGCAGATTGAATTTGCCGCAGAGAAGATAGGGTTAGAATCGGGTGTATTAAAGATTTTAAGTAATCCCAAACGCACTCTTATTGTTTCCATTCCAGTTCGCATGGATGACGACACCACCGAGGTTTTTGAAGGGTACCGGGTTCAGCACAATCTCTCACTTGGTCCTGCTAAGGGGGGAATACGTTTTCATCCTTCAGTCAATATGGAGGAAGTTATCGCCCTGGCCATGCTGATGACTTATAAGTGTGCAGTGGTAAACATACCTTACGGGGGCGCGAAGGGCGGCGTAATTTGCAATCCCAAAGAACTCTCGCTAAGGGAACTGGAGCGTCTCACCCGCCGCTTTACAAGCGAAATAAGTATCATTATTGGGCCGGAGAAGGATATTCCAGCACCCGATGTGTATACAAACCCGCAGATAATGGCCTGGATTATGGATACCTTCAGTATGCAGCATGGTTTTTCCATACCGGCGGTGGTAACGGGTAAGCCCATAGAAATCGGCGGTTCAGAAGGGCGCAACGAGGCCACAGGCCTGGGGGTTGTGTACAGCATAGAAGAGGCTGCGTCCAAGATGCACTTGGATTTATCCGGGGCAACTACAGTGATCCAAGGCTTTGGTAACGTGGGCTCAGTTGCCGCCGCAGCCTTAAGTGAACTAGGGTGTAAAATAATAGCGGTAAGTGATTCTAAGGGCTGCATCTACAATGAAAAAGGCTTGAATGTTGCAGCGTTAAAGGCACACAAAGAACAAACGGGCAGTGTTATCAAATATCCCGATACCAATATTATTACCAATGATGATCTCCTGGCACTAAAATGCGATATACTTGTTATGGCGGCGCTGGAGAATCAAATAACAGGGGAAAACGCTTCCAGAGTCAATGCCAGATTGGTGGCTGAAGGTGCTAACGGACCGACTACTTATGACGGGGACCAAGTTTTAAACCAGAAAGGAATAACGGTAATACCGGACATCCTTGCCAACGCGGGAGGTGTGGTTGTTTCATATTTTGAATGGGTGCAAGGTATACAGCACTTTTTCTGGACGGAAACTGAAGTTAAGAAGCAGCTACGGCGGCGGATGAATACCAGTTTCAACCATGTGTTTGAGACCAGTTCAAGTTATGGTGTCAGTATGCGTACTGCCGCCTACATGTTGGCTTTAAACCGGGTTTCTACGGCCATGAATATACGTGGGCTATACCCTTAACTGTAAAAACCAACTGCATTTGGCGGCAAAAAAATAATACTTTAGCTTCTTTTTTCCTTATTCCGGGGAGGATGATGCCACCGGTTTGCCGTATATTGATGTTGGGGGGTAGGACATTATAATTACTATACGTGAGGTGTTATTATGAAAAGCCTTTTTTTGATGGGTACTCCCGACAGTGGAAAAACGGCGGTGGCACTAGGCCTGGCCTTAAAATTTCAAGAGTTGGGGTATAAAGTGGGATATTTTAAGCCGGTTGATAACGGCCGCAGGTCCATCTCGGGAAAGATCCCCGGGGGGGATGCGGTGTTAATGAAAAGTGTGCTGTCCCTTGAAGCCTCTGTGGGGCAAATGAATCCGGTTAAAGCCGGCCCTGACTATTTAAATAGGTTTGACCGTGCGGAAGACAATCTAAAGGAAATTAAACTAATTTTTGAGGAAGTTTCTAATGGCTGCGATATAGTGTTGGTAGAGGGTGCGGTCTTCCCACATGCACTTGCCGCTGTTGGGCTTGATTCTGTAACTCTTGCCCGTGAGCTGGGGTGTCAGGTGTTAACCACTGTAAAAGCAGAAGACGACAATACTTTGGACTTAGCGGTATTTTATAACCGCTACTTGGCAGGTATGCAGATACCCTGCCTGGGAACTGTTTTTAGTAATGTGCCCAGGCAAATGGTGTCTAAAGTTGAAGGTGTATTTAGTCCTGTACTGGAAAAGGCGGGATTTAAAACTGCCGGTGTAATTCCCAGTCACCCGGAGATATCCTTCCCTACTGTCAGGGAATACCAAGAGATATTGGGTGGAGAAGTACTGGTAGGCAACGAAAATCAAGCAAACATGGACCAATTTGTAGAAGATATAGTGATAGGTGCTATGAATATGGAAAGTGCATTATCCTACCTGCGCCGGGCCGCAAATAAGGCTGTAGTCATGGGAGGAGATAGGGCTGATCTTGCCCTGGCGGCACTTGAAACCCAGACTTCAGCATTGATACTGACGGGTGGTTTGTATCCTGATGTGAAAATCTTAGCCAGTGCCGAGGAAAAAGGGGTGCCGGTTATACTCACTCACCAGGATACATTTACAGTTGTAGAATTGCTCGGGAGGGCATTTAGGCATCTTAAGCCCGGTGACACAGCGGGGATAAATATTGCCAGGGAAAATGTCGATAAGTATTGCAACTGGCAGTCACTGGTGGATGTTTTGGAACTTTAGTTACCTTCAAGGTTTAGGAAACAAAAAGATCCTGGTTCTGAGATTTTCAGCCAGGATCTTTTTAGTTGCCCGGGTTATTGTTGATTAGATTGTGAACTAGATGAATAAGGAACTTTTCTCTTTTTAGGCGCGTCTATTCTATATGAGGTTCATTATTCAAAACAAGGGCAGGCGGTACATAGATGTTTAAAGAACAGCGTTTCACAGTAGTAATTATTCTGATAGTGGTGTTACTGGTAACTAATTTGTTAACTTGGTCAAATATCCGGGAAATGCAGCAAAAAGTGGATTGGCTGCAAGGAAACCTTAATAGTATGCGCTCTAATGTAACTAATGAGGTGTCCGGTATCAGAAATGTGGTCCAGCAGATGAAGAACGACGCACAGGCCGAGGCACGCTGGTGGACACCGGCAGAGGTAGAGTTTTTGGATATTAACAAAGATAAATCCCGGGTAAAACTGAGCTGGTCGTTAAAGGAATACAGGGAAGGCAGTAAGGTAATATTAAATTATCAAAAGCCGGGTGAACAGGAATACACACAAGCTGTCCCTGAGGAAGAATCCAAAGGCCGTTTTGCTTTGGTTTTAACTGTTGATGTTCCCCAGGAACCGGTTATTAACCTCAGGCTTGAACAGGCCGGTGAGATTAAGGTCCAAAGAGCAGGAACTATGGTTGAAGAGAAAATCGCTCATGAAGCCAATAATTTAGAACTAAATTATTACATCTCGGTACAGGATGGCGAAACAGTTCGTACCAGCGAAAAAAGATCATTGAACTTAAATAAGCTAAATTATAGCCTTTTTAATCCCCTTGTGGTCAGGGTAAAGCTGCTGAATAAAGGTGAAATTGAGGCCTTTGCTCACCATGATTTAATGGGAAAACCGGAGTACGAAGTGGAAGAAATTTATTTAGAGAGCCGCAACGGCCAGGGCAATGTACTGGAAAGATGGCCTTTAGAAGTAGAAAAAATTCCTGAAGAAGGTCTCTTCCGTCTAGATAGAACTACTATTACCAGGGACTATGCTTCCATATTTGTCGTTGTCAAATATCAAGAAGGTATGAAGGCGGAAAAGAAAGTTGTATAGTGATGCTCCATTATTTTTGGGATCTGTTAATTCTATATTGACAGATCTTTCTTTTAAGTGTATTGTATATACATAGCATACACAGTATGAGTGGGATACACAGGAGGCTATTCCATGATTATTAACTTGTCGCCGCAAAATCCTGCACCGCTTTACCAGCAGATAGTAGAGCAAATTAAGGCTAAAATCATTGCAGGGGAATTAAAGGACCATGAACCGTTACCTTCTATTCGTCAGCTGGCCAAGGAGGTGACTACTAGCGTGATTACCACAAAACGGGCATATGAAGAATTGGAGCGGGAAGGGTTCATCTACACCCGGGCCGGTATGGGTAGTTTTGTTTCTACCTTGGATAAAGAAGCGCAGAAAAAAGAGGCACTGGGTAAATTAACCACTCGCATACAGAGTGCTTTGGAAGATGCAATGTCGTTAGGAGTTACCCCAAATGAAGCGGCAAAGGCTTTTCAAAAAGTTTTAAACTTAATGGGAGGCAAGTAAATGGAGATGGAAAAAGCACTGATATTTAAGAATGTGAGTAAAAAGTTTACCGACTTTGAGGTTCAAATAGATTCCTTTGAATTGGTCAGGGGCAGCATCATGGGACTGGTGGGGCCGAACGGTGCCGGTAAAAGTACCATGATTAAAATGATAATGAATCTGGTACACCCCGATAGCGGCAACATTTCGGTTTTAGGGCGGGATTACCTGAAACAGGAACAGCAAGTTAAAAATCTGGTAGGATATGTTCCAGAGGATTGCCGTATATATGAGGAAGTAACCGCTAACTGGGTGGGACAGTTTGTTTCGCACTATTATAAGACATGGGATCATGATTATTTTCGGGCACTGCTGCAAAAGTTTGGGCTATCCGGTAATAAAAAAGTAAAGCAGCTATCCAAAGGCAACAAAATGAAGCTCTCCCTCTCCCTTGCCCTTGCCCACAAACCGGAGTTGCTTTTATTGGATGAACCCACTTCCGGTCTGGACCCCGTGGTGCGGTACGATTTGTTGCAGGAGTTACTGGAGGTGATTCAGGATGAATCCCGTACTGTTTTGCTCTCTTCACATATAATTGGGGATATCGAAAAGGTCGCAGACTACGTTGGTTTTTTGCGCCAGGGCAAATTAGTTCTTTATAACGACAAAGAAAGCATTTTAGAGAAATATAAGCGGGTTCAACTTAAGTTAGCCAGTACCGTTTTAATAGAAACTATTAGAGATTACTTTATTCAATATAGCAATGAGGGTGCCTACTTTCAGGGAGTCACCGGCGAATACAGCGAGGAGTTGCTGCAAGAGCTTCAAAGGCGGGGCGTTGAAGATATTAAGGTGTTACCTCTTACCCTGGAAGAGATTATGATTGTACTTTCCAGGGAGGGTGTTTGAAATGTGGAAAATAGCATTGACACTAGCATGGCAACTGGCATGGAAGGACCTTTATTTACAAAAGAAAAAACTCTTATGGCTAATGGTTACAGCGGGTTTAATAATCAGTATACTTGTTTCGGTTAACGATATAGGTTTTCTACCGGCAATACTTATCTTTGTCTTTATTGGAACCTATAGTTTCACCATTCAGACCTGCTTTTACGAGGATAAAAACAATAGTCTATCCTTTGTGCGTGCCCTCCCTGTTTCAACGGTGCAAATTGTGGCCGGGAGATTTCTAGCCCTGGCAGTAGTAACGGTGTGTGCTCTCTTGATCGGTTGCTTAGCTTTATTAGCTTTTCAGCTTGTAAATCCATCGGCACTCTATTGGTTTAGAATTGGGGCTTATGGTGTATTTGCCGGTTTAGCGAATTTGTGTTTTAACTGTCTAGTGGTCTTTATTTATTACCGTTGGGGGTATGCCAGAATGCAGTATGTATATGCGGTAACTTTCATGACTTTATTCTTTGGCGGCATGACCGTAGGTACTCTTTTCCCAAGTTTGCCGGAAGTAATAGCAGGTATCTCACCCCTCCACATTCTAGCGTCCGCCGTGATGGCTGCCATTGCAGTAATGTTTTTTCTCTGGAACGCTTCAGTGAATGCATTGAACAAATTAGATTTAACATAGATAAATTGTAAGGGCAAAGGGGTGTAAAGAGTATGTGGCCGTTACTGCAAAAAGAGTGGCATTTTATTAAAACGTTAATTGCCCGTTTGATATTGCTTGGGTTGCCTATATTTTTCACCGTTTTATTGTTATCGGTTAAATTGAATCCTGAGGGTATAGTGGCAAGTATGACCGGTGGATTGAGCTTCATGCTGGTTTATAGCTTTATTTTCCAGTCCGGTTACCATGAGGATAAAATTGGCGGGCTTACTTTTTTACGCAGTCTCCCGCTTAGCTGCAAGAAGATAGTGGGTGTAAAGTTTTTAGTTATATTACTGCTTTGCGTCACCGCTCTTTTAACAACCCTCTTTATACTTTTCTTGTCCGGTTTGATGGGTATTATACAGCAGGAAAGTCTTAACCACTTTTGGACCACCGGGCTTTCCAGCCTGGCTAGTGTTTTGATCGTGGGCAGCGTAATGCAATGGTCATTTTTCCGCTTTGGATACAGTAAAATGGGTTGGGCCTTGCTGGTAATGTCTTTGGTTTTGCCCCTTTTGATTGGTGTGCTGGGTTTTGTTACTTTAAAGGCTTTCCCCGGCATTTATGTTGTTTTTTCGGAAGCGGATTTTGTTATAATCATGCTGCTTGTGGCCGCCGCGGTCTTATCAGTTTCTATGCTTGATGCGGTGCGGGCACTACGAGGCAGGGATTTAACTTAAAGTGTAGAATGGTTAACGATATTAAATACTGGGGGTGTTTCGCTGAAAAAGCAATCTTTCTAGGGGAAAAACAAGTATCAAATTTTTAGGGGGTGCTTGACTTGAAGAGGAGAAATTTTTTAATTGTTGTATTAGCATTATCGGTGGCGTTGTGTGGAGCATTACCTGCTTTTGCAGGCGTAAAAGCAGACCTTAGTGTGAACGGCGATCAAGTAAATAATTTTAATGTACTGTTAGAAGAAGGATACAGCATGGTATCTGTGGATGCTTTTGCACGGTTTGCAGGTGTCGATGTCAATTTGACCGCTAACAATACTTTGCAGATTACAGAACAAGATAAAACTTTAGAATTAACTGTGGGTAAACAAGATGCTTTGCTGGATAATGAACCAGTAACTCTTCCTTATGCACCGGTTAAATCAGAAGGCAAAGTTTTTGTTCCGCTGCGTTATACCGCTGAGACATTTGGTTTTGATGTGGATTGGGATAATGCGCAAAGTATGGTAGTGTTGAACCGCAGTGAAACCAGGGACGGCATGACTCCTTCCGAGCTTTTGGTCAAATCTAATAAAGTGACCCAGGAAGTCAACACTTATTCCATGGATGGCACTATGGATATGCAGATGAAGATCAAGGCAGACGGTAAGGAAATCAAAGAAGTTCCGCAAAACATAAAAATGGAGATGTCAGGTCAAATCAAAAGTGAACCAATGGAGTTTTATTTTAACCAAAAAATTACTCCAATTGGCCAAGGTGAAGTTCCCGAAATGACAACAGAAACATATATGACTACTGAAAAAATGTATATAAAAGCACCCGGGCAGGACGAATGGATAGTTCAGGATATGCCCTTCCCGGCTGAATTTTGGCGCGAGCAGCAAGACATTCAGTCCGATCCCATCAAGGCCGCTGCTCAAATGAAAGAAATGGGGATGCTGCTTAACTTTGGCAGTGACACTCAAATTGATGGTGAAGATTATTACGTGGTTAACGCTACTCTGGATATGAGTAAGTTCCAGGAGGGTTACCAGAAGATGATGCAGCAAGTGGTGCAGGGTATGAACCTTGAGGATGATCCACAGGAAATGAACCAGCAGATGCAGAAGTTAATTGAAAATATGAATATTGATTACTATTACCAGGCTTATATCAATAAAGATACACTGTTTAATGACATCGTTAAGTATGACGCTAAAATGGACCTTAATATAAATAGTGCAGAATTGCGTATGGAAGAAAAGTCTGACGCTCCTAAAGAAATGAATATGCACTATGATATGCAGGGTGAGTTTAAAATCTTCGGACTGGGCGAGACTTTTACGGCCCCGGATGTAAGTAAAGCCAAAGATTTAAAAACAGTAGAAGAACCGGTAAGTCAATAACTAATTAGGTTGAATATAAAGAAGCCCCTCTTTGCGTTTATGCCAAGAGGGGCTTCTTTTAGCCTCCCACTACGGTAGGCCCTCCAAACAGCAAACCGGCTATAATCAACAGCCTAAAAGCCTGCCAAAAAGTAATTACTTTTAACCCGAAAACGTCGGGCATGGTTATGTTCCACAGCCATTGTAATAACCATGTAAAAAGGAATATTAAACCCACAAACAACAAAATCATAAGTGGGATTATTCCTGCCGCCACTCCATAAGCTGGTAGCGTTTCAATCATTCTGCCTCCCCCTTTTTAAGTTATGTCTCCTATTTCTATTGTAAGACATTCCCTATAAAAAAGGTATAGGTACACTGCACTTTTTAATCTGCTGACGGCTTCATAGCTCTGATAAAAGCGCTTACCGCAGCCCCATTCAGTTCCTGTAGATCGTCTTTAGAAAGACTGGGCAGCATTTGCTGCACATCCTGGTCGCTAAAATTATAGACCCGCGTTGTTTCTACTTCTACGTTAGTAAAACCCGCCTGGGCCAGTTTTTCCGTATACTCTTGCTCCAGCATCGCACCGGCAATACACCCTGTCCAGGCTACCAGGTCTTCTTGCGCTTTTTCCGGCAGTGGCTTTTTTAATACAATATCAGATACGGCAAATCTACCGCCCGGCTTAAGAACCCGGAAAGCTTCCTTCATGACTTGGTCTTTGTTGCCGGATAAGTTGATGACACAGTTGGAAATGATTACATCAACCGTATTTTCGGGCAGGGGTATATCCTCAATATGCCCTTGCAAAAATTCAACGTTATTAATACCAGCCTTAGCCTGGTTGGCTCTGGCCTCATCCAACATCTCGACAGTCATATCCAGTCCATACGCCTTTCCCGACGGACCTACTCTGCGGGCGGAAAGAAGCACATCCAGACCTGCACCGCTACCCAAATCCAGTACCGTTTCGCCATCGCGCAATTCAGCCAGAGCTGTGGGGTTTCCGCAGCCAAAAGATGTGGCAACCATGTCTCCGGGAAGACCTTCTACTTCATTTTGCCCGTAAAGGTTTCCGGTGATCATATCCATGGCATCTGAGCTGCCTGGAGAACAGCATCCACTATTGCCGGAACAGCAGCCCGTTTTTTGGGTTATCGCTTCGGCATATTTAAGTTTGACCACTTCTCTAATATCTTTGTCCATAGTTAGACCTCCTCGTATCAAATAAATGATTTATGCAGTTAAAAAATTTTACTCAGTCATTAGAGCAAAATCTTTATTTATCTGTATGATATATTTTTGCAGGGTTTTGGTGTTAAGAAAATAATATCTCCACTTGCCCCGGGGTTCTTCCAATACCAGGCCTGCTTCCACAAGCTCTTTCATATGGTAGGAAATACGGGATTGAATTAAGCCCAATTCAGCCACCAACTCACAATTACATAAACCGGTCCTCTGCTCATCCTTATCGGATACGGGGCAGCATCCCTCTTCAGTGTGGGCTAGCATTAATAGAATTTTATAGCGAATAGGATCACTTAATGCTCTGGCAATTCTTACACTATTAATCATAGACACATCATATCAAATTTTTTTGATGTGCGCAATGATAAAAAGACTTACAGGTCTCTCTTTTTGAAATTATAAATAGAAAGTAATATGCAGCCACAAATGTAAATGCCTGTATAAACAAGCATGGCATTGCTGGGCGGGACGGTTACTCCAAACGGGGCGGCAGCCAAAGCGCTAAAAGGGTTTTCCTGGTTTCCGTTGATAATACTTACTACCTTTCGAAACAGGGCATCGCTTGGTATTACCAGGCTGGTGACGATTCCTATCGTGATTAGGCTGGACTTAGAAATCATGCCGCCTATTTGCTCTAAAAAGCCTCCCACCATGCCTAACCCGTAAAGGGTAAAAGAAATAATACCGGCTGTAAGTGTTCTGGTTAGAGTACTGAAGACCATTGCCACGCCGAGGAGTATCATTGGTTGAAGGGCAAATAACAGAGCTCCGTATACCAGAAGGGGTTTGGTTAATAGAGATAGGACATTTGCATTGTAAGCGTAATTTATGGCCATCACACCAGAAAATAGCACCAGTGCGTAGGAACTTAGCATCAATCCGTAACCAAAATACTTACCTAAAATTATGTCACTGCGTTTAATGGGTTTAGAAACTATAGCGTGTAATAGGCCACTTTCAACTTCCGAAGCCACCGAGCCTACACTGGCCATCAGAGACAGCAGTGCCAAAAGCATGGAGGCAAAATAAAGGCCCAAACCTAGTAACTGACTTCCTATAACTTGCTGGATAACCATCTGCTGCCCACCCATATCCTTCATACGTGCCATATCTTCAGCTGCGCGCTCTAAGGTAACTCCGTAGAGTAAAAGGAAAATCAATGAGAGCACAATGGTTACCATAAATATTTTCTTTCTCGATACTTCCATGAATGTTAATCTAGCTATATTAAGCAAAAACGCTACCTTCTTTCTGACAACTTTGAACATTTACTCGGTGCTGTTTGATATATACTGGAAAAACATAGTTTCCAATGAATCAGTAATGGGTGTTACCTCGTGTATCTGAAAGCCCTTTTGCACTAAATGCTCCACCAACAGTGGAATACTGTTCCCGGCCGGGCAGGTAAATATTAATTCCTGCAGCTTGGAAATGCTTTCACCTTTACTGGAAAGGTCACGGTGAGATATCAAATTAAATTCACCGCTATCTTTAATTTTCTGGAGTAGTGGTTGTTTGCCGGTAATCACTTTTACACGGGCTCCCTTATTAACAATTTCCCGCCAATCACCCTGAAAAATTAAACGACTTTCCTTGATAATGGCAATTTGGTCACAGACTGTCTCCAGCTCACTCAATAAATGGCTGTTTATAAAGACAGTTTTTCCCTCGGCCTTCAATGCTGCTAAGAGATCCCGGACTTCCTTTCTGCCGATGGGGTCGAGAGCGGAAGTTGGTTCATCCAGAAACAGAACGTCCGGGTCTGCCACTAGGGCACACCCGAGTCCAATTCTCTGCTGCATACCCTTGCTGTAATCACCTATCTTTTTTTCCCTCTGATCCTTAAGCCCTATCCTCTTTAGTACTTGTGGAATTCTATTTCCGGCTTCAGACCTGCTTATGCCGTAAAGCGAGGCATGGAACCGTAGAAGGTCCTTACCTGTCAGCCAGTCATGGTAAGCAAAGTTTTCCGGGAGAAAACCCACACGTTTTCGGGCAGTTACGTCGCCTATGGGCTTACCCAATATTTTTGCCTGTCCCGAAGTGGGATGCAGTAAGCCTACCAGCATTTTTACCAGTGTACTTTTGCCTGCACCGTTAGGGCCAAGCAGGCCGAAAATGGAACCTTGGGGAACTGCCAGGGAAATCCCCTGGCAGCCCCCAATACCCTGATATGTCATTGTTAATTCGTGCGTTTCAATTGCCAGCATATTCGTTACCTCTACTTAGTTAGACTGGTATAAAGAATTTGCGATTTGCAGGATATTATCACGGTCAAGATTTCCGCTCATCTGGTAGATAACATCACCGTCAATCCAGATAAGGTTGGTATAGTCGCTTGTACCCATGGAAAGTATTGCCTTATTGCCATTTATCTTTATTTCCTCTGACTCCTGGGCAGAGGGGAGTACCATAGTATGCTGCCAATCCTCAATGCTCGCCAGCTGAGTGCGCAGATCGTCAGGTAAAATGGGAAGGTCCAAAAGGGCTGCTCTTAGGGCGTTGGCGTCAACTCCTGACGGTGCGATAATTTCCGGGCTTTCAAATTGGCTATAGCTAAAGCTTTCTTTGCCGTCTTGATGCACGTATCTTACCTGTGCAATGGCAGGTGTGCTGACGCTGAAGGCCTTACCATCCAGGGATGCAGGTAAAAGTGTTGGGGAACCCAGAGATTTGAGCAGGGAATTCACCTGTTCCACGTTAAGTTGGAATTCCGATTTGCCTTCGCTGATCAATGAGGCCAATTGTTCGGGCATAAAACCATCCGGAATGACTGCCGGTTGTTTGAACTCAAAGGGTACTTTAGCTGCCATTTCATCCAGGGGTATGCGTTGCTGCTCAGGTTTCTGCTCAATATCAACTTTGCCAAACTGCTGCAAGTCTACTTCTCCTACTTTGGACTGTATATCATTGGCCATTTGCCGCATATCATCGGGGTTTAATTGGATTACCTCAATCTGCTGTACCCGAAAAATGGATAGAAAGTTAGCCACTGCTTGCTGTACCGGGGTCATAGTAAGTGCTGCTGTTAACAGGGTTATGGAAGCAGCCACAGCTGCCCACCGTTTAAATCCTTTCTTCATCCAAGTTGCTCCTTTCGATTTCACCTTGATTTTATTGTTTTCTGTATTAGCTTTTTGCACGGTAGTATGTTCTACTGGCATTTTATCTGTAGCGGAGCGATAAGCTGTCAGGCTCGCGGTTGACCATCTCTCCAGGTTAGATAATTCATCGAGTGTATCAGTGCACTCCGGACAATTTTGGGAATGCTCCTGAAGTGAAATTCTTTCCTCTTTCGTAAGCTCTCCGTCTAAATATGCCTGCCACGTGCCGGTATCCGGACACTTCATGGTGTCACCTCCCTTAAGTAATGGGACAAATGAGCTCGTATTCTTGTTTGAATTTTTTACGGGCTCGGGCTAGAATTGTTCCTACTGAGTTTCTGTTTATCTCTACTGTTGCTGCTATTTCGTCATATTTGTACCCGGAAAACTTCATAAGTAATACCATACGGTCACGGGGTTGCAGTTTTTTTAGGGCTTTGTGAATTATCCGAAATTCTTCCCTGTTTAATGCTGTGCTTTCAGCTGAAGCGGTAGCCTGGAAGAAAGTATCCTCCGCTGAGTTTTCTAAAACTGTTTGCTCTCGACGGCGCCGGCTTCCTTCGCTGCGCATATAACTAAAACATAGGTTATTGGTTACCTTGGAAAGCCAGGCCGGGTGATTATCTATAGTAGACATCCCAATTTTGTGCAGGCGCAGAAGAGCTTCCTGGGCCATATCTTCGGCCACTGCCCGGTCGCCTAAGACGAAAGCGGCCTGGCGAACTAATTTGGGGTACATTTTTGAATAGAGAATTTGAAAGTCTTTTTCCATAACTTCCTCGTTTTTCATAACGGCTTTTAATGGAACAGCCGGTGAGTTTACGGTGATATTACCACCCCCTTACTCTGTTGCGCAACAAGTTTAATTTTTATTTTCTAATATAATGACACCGCGACGCGCAAAAAAGTGACATGAAAAAGTGCAATAAACTAAACCAACCGCATAAGACGGTTGGTTTATTATTTAAAACTATGGCGAATAGCCTGGTGTTTACGTAGACGGGATGCAGTTAGTTTAAAGCAGGCTCTCTTTTTTTACGTTACCACGCATATCAAGCACGTGGGTGGCGCACTGTAGGCAGGGATCAAAGGAACGGATTATTCTTCCTAATACGTTGAATAGCATCTCCTGCCTTGGCACCACCGTACCAACCAGGGCACCTTCCGCGGGACCCAGCCGGCCGTATTCATCTTTGGGAGAGAAGTTCCATACCGAGGGTGTAATAATGTTATACCGGACTACCTGCTCGTCTTCAATCCAAGCGCTGTGTAGAAGTGCACCGCGCATGGCGTCAGTTGTAGCTACTACTTTATTTTTTACCGGCGTCTTTTTTTGTTCGATGGGGGCAGGTCCGGGTTTTACCCTCTTCAGCCAGTCCTCCATAAGCTGCGTGAAATGTACCGTTTCCAGGGTGCGGGCGTATATTCTGTCCATGGTGGACGCCCCGCCCCGGTACTTGCCGTTAATGATCATTCTGGCCAGAGGCCCCACCTCATAGTGATGCCCGCCATACGTCACTGACTTTGACCAAGTATACGCACCAGGCTTGTATGGATTAGGAATTAGTTCTTTGCCGTTAGACCCCTGTTCAAATGCTGTGCTGAACCAGCTGTTGGTGATATCTTCATTTATAAGTCCTATATCCAGCGGTATCAGTCTGTTCCCCTTTTGTACACCGTTTTTCAGCAAAAGTCTTTCGTTTTTGGGGCCGAATCTGAAGAGCCCAAAGGATAAAAATTGCCCCTCAGTCACCCCTATCTGGTAATAATCGCTATAAGCCCGGGCTATTAACTCGGTGTCCGGAACCAGTTTACCTTTTACAAATTCGCTCACGGTTTTGGCCAGGGCAAGGGCGCGATTTATTTTATCAGCTGTTGGTGCCACTGAAACACCGCCGTGCACAAAACTATGTTGGTGGGGTGCTTTACCTCCAAAAAGCGCTAATATTTCATGGCTTTTCTGAGAGACTTTGATAGCCTCAAAATAATTTTCTAATAGGCGCTGGTCATCTTTAGGATTTAACCGGGCATCTGAAAGGTTTTGCCCGTGAAAGGGTGGGCGCTGAGGCATGCGTACGTAATCCGGCAGGCCAAAGAGGTAGAAATGCCGTATGTGATTTTGTATTATATCCGAGGCGTACATTATATTCCGCATCAATTGGGCATTTTCCGAAAGGGTATTATCATATAGTTCATCCAATAGATAGCTGGCGACAGCACCGTGGGCTGTAGAGCATATGCCGCATATCCTCTGAGTCATATATACGGCGTCGGTGACATGCCGGTCCCGCATAATCCACTCAAATCCCCTGAAGGCAGTGCTACTGGCATTGGCATTAACTACCCTATCGCCGTCTAGGGTAACTTCCACAGATAAAAGGCCTTCCAGTCGGGTTACCGGGCTAAACATTACCCTCTTTTTTGCCATTTATTGGTCTCCTTTCGGTTGGGAGGTAGATTAATTTCCTTATCCTTATCTGATCCTTTTTCACTGAGGGGTGTAAAAAAGGGTGTTGAGCCATCCGGAAAATCCTCGTTTGTACACCCTATGCATGGGGTGTTTGCTCTTACCGGCCAATTTACATAGTTAATCCACTGCCGGTAAGGACAGTCCGCGCCGGTGCGAGGCCCCATGCATCCCAGGGAGAACATGCACTCGATATCCCCCAAATTTTCCGCGAAATCCCCCTTATCAAAATAGGAGCGGCGCTGGCAGTGCCGGTGCACGGTGTAGCCGTAAAACAAGGTGGGGCGCCCAAGATCGTCAAGCTCCGGGCGGCCGTACATAAGCAAATGGGCCAATGTACCTACAAACCAGTCCGGGTTGACGGGACACCCGCTGACATTAATAATTTCCCGGTTCAAGACTTGCCGGACCGCCACGCTGCCGGTAATGTTTGGCCTTGCCGAGGAAACCCCTCCAAAGCTCGCGCAGGTACCCATGGCGACAACATATTTCGCTAAGTTCCCAAGCCAGTTTACTGCCTCCAGTGCGGTAATATTTCGGTTTTCAGTACGGATAATTACGTTATACAGGCCGTTGTCCTTTAACGGTATGGCCCCCTCTACTACCAGGGTAAATTGTCCCTTAAGCATAACAGCAGCTTGTTCTAAAATATTTAAGGCATGCTTACCCTGGGCAGTCATGAAGGAGTTACAGTACAATAGGTCGATCATATCTGTAAAAACCTGCCCGGCGTAAGGATAAGTGGAATTTAAAAAAGCTATGTTGTTATCACCGCTATCGCTGGTCTCAATCCATATTACCGGCAGTCTTTTATTCTGGTGACCTGCCTGAAAACTACTTACCTCCTGTAGTATTGCTTCCGTAAGGGTATGGTCGCTGCGGGGTGCCAGATCATGACAGAGTTCGTTGAACTTTTCTTTGTCCATAATAAAAACTCCCTACACATTTTGTATTAATGTATGATCACGGGCATAAGGAATTACATGAATAATTTAAAATGTAAAGTATTGGTGCTAGGAATAGGTAATCTTTTAATGTCTGATGATGGTCTGGGTGTGTATGCTGCTCAGTGGCTAAAGCAAAAAGAGTGGCCGCAAGGGGTATCCATTCTGGAAGTAGGTACTTCGGTGCTTAACTACATACAAGAAATAGGTCGTTGCTGCTGTGTCATAGTGATTGATGCCGTAAGGGGAGGTGACAAACCGGGCAGTATTTACCTCCATAGGGACGATAATATAATGCACTATGTCTATGACCGGCAGGATGCACACGGCTTTTCCGTATTGCAAGCCGTAGAACTGGCCAGAGAACTAACCGGATATCCAGACAAACTAATCATTTATGGCATGGAACCAATGCATATAAATTACGGCGAAGGCCTTTCTCCTGTGGTTATAAAAGCATTACCCATGCTGGTTAACCAAGTGATTAAAGAGATAATAAGCTCCATTTGAACAACCATAGGGACGGTTGTGTGGCAGGTGGTCAGTTCTATGGCACCGCTTAAAACAGGCACGGTTCACCTGTTAATACAGCAAAAACACCCTACCTTTGGGTAGGGTGTAGAAAAAGGACATATGTGTGGGAATTTAACCGAACATTTTCCTATAAATCAAATATGAATAAACTCCGCTTACGAGGAATGGAAGGAGTATCCCGGTCATTACCATAACAAAGCCTATTGTTGGCGGGGCAAAAACTCCTGTCAAGGCAAATATTCCACCAATTACCATTAATTTTCCACCCAACCGGTGAGTTTTGTTCCATACTTCCTCACTTGCCAGTGTCCAGGGTACTTTGATACCAATAAAATAATTGTGCTTTATTTTACCCATATAGTTACCCAGGGCTATGAACAATACTGGAATGAAGATACGAATCAATAAATCCACTTCAATAGCGTACCCAAGCGCAGACAGCAGCGGGAGTAGTGTTATTCCAACCATGATAATGACAATGAGGTTTCTGATCCTCTCGTAGCTGGGTCCAAACTTACTATAGTTTTGCCTTTTGGGATCAATTCTAGGGGTGAATGTCATTAAAATATAGATAGCTAAGGGTAATAAGGGCATGATCAGAGCTGTTACGGATTTATGCGAATAGCCGTCAACCTCTCCTTGAAAATTCCAGTGTGTTGGTACCTGGTCAGGCAGAGATGGATAAAATGATGCGCAAATACCCCAAAACCCTGCTAATAGTAAAATGATAATCCAATTAAATTTAACTTTATAGCTGTTCATCACTTTTACTCCCCCTTTTTCCATTTACCATGTCTGCAAACCAACTCAAAACTTCGTCCAAAACCGAAGTATTTAAAGAATAATGAATATATTGCCCTTTTCGCTCATCCAGCACCAAGTCAGCATTTTTTAGCACGTTTAAGTGATGAGAAACACTGGGGCGTGAAATATTGAAGTGGTCGGCAATCTCACCTGCCGTTAAATCTTTGTCCCTTAGCATTTTTAGTATTTCCCTCCTGGTGGCATCGGACAACGCCTGAAATGTTTTGTTAATCATATCACTCCCCCTTTAGATATTTAGATAAGTTTCTAATCATCTAAAGTATACCTCAAACTTGCGACATATTCAAGCTTAAAGTACAATAAGTTAACGAATGGTGCCAGGCACCATTCGTTAACTTATTGTACTGTGTCTCTGCCAGCCCGACCTTTTTGTCTATCTCTCTTCCCAGTTCCACAGTCTCACTTCACCCAGGTGAATTCCGGCTACCCAAGATTCTTCTCTTAATTTTAAAATTTCTTTGGAGGGGCCAGTTACCACAATGCCATAAATTTTTACACCATTATTTTTAATATATTCCAGGCGCTCAGGAATTCTTAAACCATCTCCGAGGGCAATGCGGTCAGCTATTTCCGTATATTTTTGTAATAGTTCAAGGGTTTTTACAAAATTATCATTTCGAATTTCCGCACTTCCATAATCTTCAATCCGGGGACTTACACCCGATTCTGAAACTGTCCTATTAAACAAGCCTATTTTTTTTTCCTTATGGCTGGTCACGGTCATATCGTTGTGATGCCAGAGAGGCTGATAAGGAAATCCTATAAGAGAAGGCCAATCATGAGCGTTGACATCATCAAAGTCTGTATCTACGGCAAACCATACCGGCCGCATATTCTTCCCCTCGAATTTTTTTAACGTTTCATCGGTGGAAAAAGAATCATTAAAAGAGATACAGGCCTCTGCCACTGTGCCTTCCGGTAACTTCTCAAGTTTGCCCCAATCTCTGTTCAATGGGTTTGCCGAGGTAGGATGGCGGAAAGGCCAGGAAATATTATCGTCTATTAAACTGGTTCGTTCCGGGAAACTGGCTTTACTGAACAGAAAACCCATATTGAGGTTCCCGGTATTAACATGTTCACTCCCAATCCATTTTTGCAGTTCTCCATCTAAATACATGGTGAAAAAGGGGTTCACTCTGGTTCCCCCGCTCTGAAATTGAACATTGGGTTCAGTAATTGCTATGGTTGATCGTACAACATCCCGGTAAATTGCCATTTTATTTGGCTTACCAGATGTAAAATAAACAGTAGTAGCAATAGAACAAAAAACAGTAACCATAAAAATAATTGCCAAAGCCGTTAAGGCATTATGTGTTCTCGCTTTCCATTTTGCTTTTCTGATTATCTTGGATTGCTTTTTATTAATGTTCCCATCTGTACTTCCAGGAATGCTTTCTTTGTTTCGATGGCCTTTATCCAATTGTTGATCCAGAAATGCTTGATACTCTTCCATCTTCTCCAGCTCTAGTTCTATTTCTGCCTTTTTCTCTTCCGATAACTTCCCTTCTGCGTAATCGCGCAGCCTTTTCTTGAAATCTTCTTCCACCCTACTCAGCCTCCCCTTTTTGAGTGCGTATTTTTTGCCTGGCCCTGAAAAGTAAGACCTTAAAATGCCCGATGCTTACCTGCATAATTTCAGCTGCATCTTTATAATGTAATCCATGAAAATCATAGAGCAGAATTGCTTGTTTTTGGTTTTCTGGCAGATTAGCTATGACTTGATCGATTTCCCTTAGCTGCTCTTTTCTAATCAATAATTCTTCCGGTGTCTTATCGTTCCAGAGGCGGTCAAAAAATGAGTCTTCTTTAATCAAAACCCTACTGTTCTTCCGTTTGAAATCAACGTAAGCGTTATAGGCCACCTTAAATAACCAAGGCTTTACTTTCTCCCCTTTAAAATCCTCCAAAAAGAGATATGCTCGATAGAAAGTCTCACTCATCAAATCCTCAGCTAAGTGATAGTCATGGCAGAGGGACAAAAGATAACGAAAAATGTCCTCTATGTATGAGCGATAAAGGTCATCAAAATCGTTTCGCTTCATTTGTTGACCCCCTCTCTTACTCTCACGTATGAAACGAAAAAATGTTACATGCAAACATAGGTTTATTTTTCAAACAAGTAAAAAAAAGTCCTACTAATGTACAGGTGCATGGGCTTCTAGTAAAGACGAACTTATTGAGCAAAATAAGCAAAGCCTTCCTGCTGAGCGTAGGAGCCTTTTAAATGCAGATTAAGAGGGATTTATTTTTGCTTATAGAACTATTTGAGCATTGGTTTTTGACAAACCGGCAGTATTTCTGACCCATAATTCTGATTTATAATGTGGGAGGAAAAGTTAAGGAGGCTCTTCTATGCCGACCTCGGAAAATAACATGCAAAAAAACGAGGGGAACATAAGTATTATTTCACTAATCTGTGCCATAGCCTTTTTTGGTATGACCGGCGGTTCTTTAATTGCCCCCACTTTATCCACCATGGCCGGCCCCTTAAATGTTGAACCGGAACGGGTAGGTTTAATATTAGCCAGTTAACACCTTTGCCAGTGCTGTGTCAATTCCTTTTTGGGGCGGTTTCCTAGATCGGTGGGGCAGGAAAAATGTGCTGATTCCTTGCCTGATTGGGAATGCCCTGGCCGGCCTAGCCTGTTTTTATACCACGAATTTTAATCTTTTACTGGTTTTTAGATTTGTCCAGGGAATCTTCATTGCGGGGTTGATTCCTACGGCTATGACACTGATTGGGGATCTTTATCGGGACTTAAAAAGGGTTCAGGTAATGGGATGGATGAGTGCTACAACCGCCATTGGATCGGTGTCTGCCCCTATGATTGGCGGGGCCCATGCCTATTGGCAGTGGAATTACCCCTTTTTGTTTTTTGTCCTTACCTTACCCCTGGCTATGTTAGCGGTATTTATGCTGCCTCCGGTTACCCCGGGCTGAAAGACGCAGTGTTATCGATTACTTAAGGTTAATGGGGAAAGCCTTGCGGCATAAAAAAATCGTTAGCGTAAATTTAATGGAAAGATAAAGGACAGGGCAAGTTCCCTGTCCTAACTACTCAGGAGCATGCGGTCATTGACTAAAGACTTACCGCTAGCCCGTTCAAACATTTGCAGTAAATCACTTACCTGCATATCTTTCCTTTCTTCACCTTTTATGTCCAAAATGATGCGTCCCTCGTGCATCATAATGGTGCGGTGACGTGTTCTTTTACTAAAACTTTTCACACATACAAATAACTCAACGTGTAGTGCCAGGCACTTTTGTTGAGTTATTGAGCACATAAACTAAGCCCTTCGGATTTATATATCCGAAGGGCTTTAAAAATAGCTCCGGCGACGACCTACTCTCCCAGGGGCGAAGCCCCAAGTACCATCGTTAGCAATTTTAGGTTTTTAGATTTTCCTAACCCCTATCCCCTAACTACTAACCACAAGCCCTCGACCTATTAGTACCGGTCCGCTGAACGCATTGTCGCTTACACTCCCGGTCTATCAACCTTGTGGTCTACCAGGTGTCTTACTAGGTTAACCGGGTGGGAAACCTTATCTTGAGGTGGGCTTTGCGCTTAGACACTTTTAGCTTGGGAGCATAAAAAAAGGTCCGTATTTACCGGACCTGATCAATTATTTATTAGTTTGAATAAGTGCGCCTGCCGGGCATACATTTGCGCAACTACCACATCCGCTGCATTCTGTTTCACCTAGAGGAATGTCCCCAAATGTGGTTACCATGCGTTCAAACCCCCGGTAGGCAAGACCTAGAACAGCGGTTCCTTCCGTGCGACAGGCGGTTACGCATCGCCCACAGAGGACGCATTTATTGGGATCGTATATTATACAGTCTTTGCTGTGGTCTTTGGGCAGGTTCATATCTAATTGGACTAATTTTTTAGGTTTTAACCTTATCTTTCTTTCCTTTGCTATTTTCTGTAACTCGCATGCCCCACTGGCGGCACAGTTTTTACAGTCAATGTGGTGATTTGACATAATTAGATTAAATCCTGCTTCTACTAGTCTATCTATTGATTCGCTGCGGGTATTAACGACCATACCTTCTAAAGCAGGTTCTGTGCAAGCGGCTACAGGGCGGGGTTTTCCCTCAATCTCTATGAAACAAAGACGACAGCCGGCAAAGGGAGATTGCTGCTGTTCCTTCATGGCACATAGGTGAGGGATATATATGTCGTTTTCCAGAGCTGCCCATAAAATCTTATCACCTTCCATGGCCTGAATTTTTTTACCGTCTATGGTTAAGTTTATTTTTTTACCCATTATCATTCTCCTTTTCCTGCACCAGTTCAGGCGGCGAAAGTTTGACTACCGCGCTATATTGTGGTGGGCATGCGTCCATGCAGCTTTTGCATTTCACACACTTTTCCTGGTCAACAACCTTTATCCTGTCTTCATTGGAGAATATTGATTCTACAGGACATGAACCGATACACGCGTCACAAGAACGCTCGCATTTATCGGGAAGAATGTAATAAGCAATTAAATTTAAACACATCAAACTGGGACAACGTCCCTCAGTAATATGTGCCTCGTATTCATTGCGAAAATGTTTCAGAGTGCTTAATACGGGATTAGGTGCTGTTTTACCCAGATTGCATAAGGAACCTGTTTTTACGTTTTTAGCTAGATTTAAGAGTGTGTCAATGTCTTCCAGGGCACCTTCACCTTTTGTTATGCGCTCTAAAATTTCAAGCATTTGCTTAGTACCAAGCCGGCAGAAAGTACACTTGCCACAGGATTCATTCTGCGTGAAGTCTAAGAAATAGCGTGCAATTTCTACCATGCAATCGTCTTCATCCATCACTACCATTCCGCCCGAACCCATCATGGCTCCGGCTTGATTCAGAGAATCAAAATCGATGGCAGTTTCTAAGAAAGACTCCGGCAAACAGCCGCCCGAAGGCCCACCAATTTGAACAGCTTTAAATTGCTTTCCTCCGTCAATGCCGCTGCCTACGTCATAAACTAACTGGCTCAAAGTAACTCCCATGGGGACCTCGACAAGACCGGTGTTAATAACTTTACCGGCCAGAGCAAAAACTGCGGTGCCGGGACTGTCAGGTGTACCGGTCTCCCTGAACCAGTCTGCGCCTTTACGAATTATGTGTGGTATATACGAAAGCGTTTTGACGTTATTTATAACGGTGGGCTTACCCCACAGACCAGCCTCAGCAGGAAATGGAGGGCGGTGACGGGGAATCCCCGGCTCTCCTTCCATGGATGCGATAAGTGCCGTTTCCTCTCCGCAAACGAAAGCCCCTGAACCTTGAAAAATCTCCAAAGTGAGGTTGAAATCGGTGCCCAATATGGATTCACCGAGTAACCCTGACTCTTCTGCCTGGTTTATAGCTTTTTCAATCCTTTCCACAGCGAGGGGGTATTCTGCACGAATATAAAGGTAGCCTTTTGATGCGCCAACGGCATGTGCTGCCAGGGCGAGTCCTTCTAACACTTGATGGGGGTTTGATTCCAGGAGGGTACGGTCCATAAACGCACCCGGATCACCCTCATCGGCGTTGCAGATTACATATTTCACGTCTTCTTTAAATTGACGGCATGTTTCCCACTTAACGCCGGTAGGAAATCCAGCCCCACCACGACCTCTAAGGCCTGAGGTCTTAATTTCCGATACCACTTCTTCTCCTGACTTATGAATTGCTTTAGCCAGCGCCTCGTAGCCACCGTTGGCAATATAATGATCTATGTTTTCAGGATCAATGATCCCGCAGTGCTGCATAACCACCTTTTTTTCCACCATTCCCCTAGGAAAATCCTCAAAGGTGGGAATGAAGTCATTTACTTCCATAGCAGCCAGGGCAAATTCAATGCACGGGTCGTCGCCGGCAATAAATTCTCTTACCAACATGGAAGCGAGGCCTTCTGAAACGTAGCCGTAACAAATTGTCGGGTTGTCCGGTTTTTGAATAAGGACAAGGGGTTCGGCGTAACAATGTCCCATACAGCCCACTTCAATAACTGTGGCCTCAATTTGTCTACTAGCTAACTCATCTCTAATAACTTTTGTTATGTTCTGGGCACCGGCAGCCCGGCCACAGGTAGCAGCACCCACCATAATCAATGGCTTGTCCCGGAGAGTGTTCCATGTGCTTGCGGCTTTTTGCTTCAATTGTTCAAAGGCTGTAGCGGCTGCTGTTGATTTATTACTCAATTATCCTCGCCTGCCTTTTTATTTTCTTTATCTTTATCTAACTGGTAAGCATATAACAACCCCTCAACTCTGGTCGGGGTTACCTTGGCGTGTATTTCATCGTTAATGAGCGTAACCGGGGCTTGCGTGCAACAGCCAACACAGGCTACCCTGTCCAAACTAAACTCTCTGTCTTCACTTGTTTCACCACAATCAATTTCCAGGCGCCTTTTCCAGGAATCCATAATAATATTTCCGCCTCTCATATGACAGGCTGTCCCCATGCACACTTTAACCTGATTTTTGCCTGGAGGTGTTAGCCGGAACTGGTTGTAGAAAGTCACTATACTATAAACATCGACCTTCATAACGTTAAAATGTTCCGCCACAACCTCCATGGCCGGAGATGGTACATATCCCAGCTCATTTTGTATCTGCTGGAGTGTGGGAATAAGGCTTCCCTTTTCCTGATTATAATTAGATAAAACTCTTAGACTTGTCTCTATTGCGGCCGTCTTTTCTTCATTGGTTAATTTCAACTTGTCACAACTCCTTATTGGGATTTGCAAAACACTCCTGTGACAGTTTTCAATATATCATAAATTTCAGATAATATAAACCCGTGTCATATTCTTATATCTTAATATGAAGTAGAATACATTAAACCGCAAAAAAAATGCCACTCCATAGTGGCATTTTAGGGCCTTAACAATTGCACTTGCTTCTTACTCCGTTCCATAATCAATGAAGTAGCTGCCAGAGCAGTGTTAAGCATGGCGAAAACCAGGTAAGTCAAGCTTATCAGGGCACTGCTCTCCAGGAAGGCAAACAGTATAAATAATAATCCGGCTAAAAAGGCATAGCCTTTCGTTTGTTGCCTGGTGCCAATAAGTTCCTTTCTCAGGGACCTTTTTTTTGCTTTCTCCTGATACTGTTTCAGTCGAGAGAATTCTTCAGGCAAAGAAACTGATGCCGGGTGATCAATATGCGCGGCCAATTTGGCCAGTCTGTTTTTGTCAAGAATTTCAATATGCACCCGCTGCCGGTACAGTTCTATGCTTTGCTGCATTTCGCCGGTTACTTTTCCTTTAGTCACTATGATTCCTGCTGTATAATTTTGCTTAGAAATTTTATTTGCAACTTTTTCCCAACTACTTGGGGGTATTGATGTACCCGCGGGTAGAAATTTAATCAAAATCGGCTCCTGATCGAAAGTTCCAGCTACTGCCTGACCATCTGATTGTATCGGCTGATTAGAGAACTTAATTCTGTATTTTTGCAGCAAGTCAGTTGCAAAACTATGAAATTCATCGTCCTCCATACGGGTGATTTCATCCACATAACTTTCTCTTGCCAATCGCCTGTGGGTATTGAGAATATTTTTTCGCAGTTGTCTACGTTTAAAGATGTCGGTAATCAAAAGTCCTACTAATAGCACCATGGCTGAGAGTAAAAGGGCCTTTTGCGTTTTAGTAATACTGGCCAGCAATATAAAACTTAAGGCCCAGAAAACCAGCAGAATTCCAAAAAAGTCAAACCACCTGGCCAGTATATTTCTATCGTCTTGAGGGTTCTCAATGTAGTAGCGTAAATAAGTACCCTTTAGCTTGCGGTCTCTCCATGACCTGAACCCCAGGTTAAAGAACTTTTTAATCATATATCTAAGACCCCTCCCATTGATTCAGATATTTCTTCTCAATAGGAATTATTGCCCAAAACATGAACTTTTAAAAAAGCGCACTAAATAAGATTCCCTTAGCACGCTTTTTAATGCTTCAAAGTATAGAATAATCAGCTATTATAAATACCCAAGCTGGGGTTGCCGGACATTTTTAGTCTTTAACTTGCATTTTGTTCTTGGCCGGGCGTTTTAACCTCTCCTATTTTAAAGTACTGCGGCATTGTTTCCTCAATGAATTTCCACGTATCTTCGGCGTTCATCCTCCAATTGGTAGGGCATGAAGACAGAGCTTCGATAAAGGAAAACCCGTTACCGTCTATCTGGTTTTGTAAAGCCTTTTTGCAATATGATTTCAATTGTCGCAGGTTGGCAATAGTTCCGCGGGCGACATAAGCACCTTCGCGAGTTATGGCACCAACCATTTCCGGTCCCTGCATGGGGTACCCTGTAGTCACGGGGTCACGGCCGTAAGGACTGGTCTCAGTTTTTTGTTCCGGCATGGTTGTAGGGGCCATTTGACCACCGGTCATGGCGTAGTTGGTATTATTGGCCAAAATAACCGTGATTCGCTCGTTACGGGCAGCGGCATTCACCAGGTGCTGTGATCCTATGGCATATCCGCCACCGTCACCCATATAAGCAATGGTAATAAGTTCCGGGTTTGCTCTTTTTATACCGGTAATTACCGGAGTGGTCCGACCGTGGTGAGTCTGAACGCTGTCTATATTAAAAAAATCCCAAGATAAAAGGGAACACCCAATATCACAGCCGAAAACTGTCCTGCCCTGGATTCCCAATTCATCTATTGCCTCCCCCAAGGCCTTTAAAACTAAGCCATGCCCGCATCCCGGGCAAAACTTATGGGGCTTGGTTTCTTCCCGCCAGCATTTTGGCATTACCGGTTTGGCCATTATTAAATTCCTCCCCCTGATTAATACTATTTACTTAATACAAATATCACCAGCAGGAAATAACAATATACACATAAAAAGAAAATAGTGCCGTAGGGCACTATTTACAAAAACTATTTCAAGGTTTTAATAACGGCAACCTCTTCACATTTAGGAAACTTGGGACAGTCTATACAATCTTTCCAGACCTTTTGGGGCAAGTCTTCTTTATCAACTAGTTTAAAACCGCATCTTTGAAAGAACGGATCCTGATAGGTAAGCGCAAATACCCTGGGAATCTCTAGTTGATCAGCTTCTGCCAGAAAGGACGTTACAAGCATTTTTCCCAGCCCCTGTTTTTGATGGTCAGGGTCGATGACCAGCCCACGGATTTCCGCTAAATCCTCCCAAATGATGTGCAGTGAACCTGCTCCAACAATTTTATCTTTATCTTCCACCACGGTAAATTCCCTGATTGCCTCGTAAAGAGAAGACCTGGACCTGGGCAACATGAGTCCAAGATCAGCATAGTGAGTAATGAAACCGTGAATAGTTTCGATATCAGTTATTTTTGCTTTACGAAGAAACACATAAATCAACTCATTTCTACATTTGCTGCGCATAACTAATGGCGTTTTCAAAAATGGTCAGCCCGTGCGGCCTCAACTTTTGGCGGCGCCAATTAGGATGCTGGTACGGTTCAACAAATCTTTCCGGGTGAGGCATCAACCCCAAAATCCTGCCGGTGGGATCTGTGATCCCGGCAACAGCGTTAAGCGATCCGTTGGGATTGGCAGGGTATGAGGAAGTAGGGCTACCTTCAGAACTACAATATCTGAATACTACCTGCCCGTTACTTTCCAGCCGGCTGAGAGTATCCTTGTCGGTGTAAAACTTACCTTCCCCGTGTGCGGACTGGTAGTTTACAACAGAGCCATCCATACCACGGGTAAAGATGCAATTTGATGTTTCCACTTTCATATCTACCCAGCGGCACTCAAAACGCCCGCTGTCATTATTCATGAGGGTTGCAGTGATGTCCCCCGGGGTGCCGCCGGGTAAGATCCCTGTCCTAACCAGCACTTGGAATCCATTGCAGATTCCCAGCACTAATTTACCATGTTGAACAAACTCCAGCATTTTTTCCTTTAAGAAGGAAGATAATTCAACGGCCAGTATTTTACCGGAATGAACATCATCCCCGTATGTGAATCCTCCCGGTAATATCAACATTTGAAAGTCCAATAAGTTTACCGTGCCGGTGCGCAGTTGGTTCACGTGAGTCAGTTGCCCACGTCCCCCTGCTTTTTCTATGGCATACATAGTTTCAACGTCACAGTTGGTACCGTCGGTTCTTAAAATGCAGACGTTAGGTTTCAACCGCCAAACACCTCCCTCATAGGTTTCTGCCAGGAGGCTTTTAATTCGTTTATACTCACGTCCAACAATTCCTTATCTCCATGGGTGATAGTAATGTAGGGGCGGGCATCTGTTACCCCTAGTTTAATATAAGGGATATCCTTAAATAACTGACTAGGGTCAATGTTTGCCGGTATCTCGGTTAGGAAACAGCCGGCTGTTTCATTAAACATAAAGTAATCAGCCCGCTGCGCCGCAGGAATATCTATTTTAGCCCCTAAGTCTCCCCCAAAGCACATTTCAGCCAGGCAGGCGGCCAGTCCGCCTTCACTTATGTCATGGCAGGCTAAAAGGCTGTCATCCTGAACATTGGTATAAATGGACTGCCAGACTTGGGATAGTTTACTCGGGTCTAACTTGGGCAAATTATTACCTAGCGCACCCAGCAACTCAAAATACGTGGAACCGCCCATTTGAGAGGTATCCCGATATCCCACCAGTATAATTTGGCTGCCGACTACTTTGAAATCGGTAGATACAGTATTAGTAACGTCTTCCAGGCGGCCAAATGCTGAAACGCATAGAACCGGTGGAATTTTTATAACTTCGCCCTGTTGTGACCGGTAGGTGCTGCTCAAGCTGTCCTTACCGGAAATAAAAGGCATTCCTGTGGCCTGCACAAAATCGGTACAGGCATCAACTGCCATATCTAAAGCACCCAGTGCTTCTTCATCCGGGAATGGCCAAATAAAATTATCAATTAAGCAGATATCCTTAGGATTTACTCCTGACGCTATGGCATTGGAAACGGCTTCGGCAGAGGCCCATAAGCTTCCGTAATAAGGATCGATCTTGTTCAGTACGGGGTTTAAACCATGGCTGATAATCAGCCCGTAATTTTTACCCAGCACAGGCGTTACTACCGAGGCATCGTTGGGGGCATCAAAAGCAACTCCACTAAACGGTGGCAGCGCACTACCACTTTGTACTCCGTGGTCATAAAGCCTCACAATAGGCTCTTTGGAACACACGTTTAAGTTAGCCATTATATTTTTATAGGTAGTAGCCCAATTGACTGGCTGTTTATCAGCGGGCTCATCCAATGTCTCCGGTTGCCAGGATCCTGTCATGATACGTTGAGGCAGGCCGTTATGCAGAAATTCCATGTCCAAATTGCAGACAATTTCCTTTTCGTACCAGACCTCCAGGCGTTTATTGCCGGTAAATTTCCCAATCACCGTAGCCTCTACATTATATTCTTTGCATATTTCCACCAGCTGCTCCAGATTGTGCGGGGCAATGGCCACTACCATTCGCTCTTGGCTTTCCGATTGCCATATTTCCCAAGGAGCTAGGCCTGGATATTTCAATGGCATTTTATCCAGCCAAACTTCAACGCCAATATTTTCGCCCATTTCGCCCAGCGCGGAGCTAAATCCACCTGCACCACAGTCGGTGATAGCCCGTATTAAATCCTTGTCCCTGGCTTGCAGCAGTGCATCGCTCATCCTTTTTTCTTCAATAGGGTGACCGATCTGAACTGCACTAGAGTTAACCGAAATTGTACGGTGGGTCATTTCCCCGCTGGAAAAAGTAGCCCCGTGAATGCCGTCCCTCCCGGTCCGGCCACCTACAGCAATAGCGAGATCCCCTGTTTGCGGCTCTCCTTTGGTACATTTATCCGCGGGCAAAATTCCGTAGGCGCCAACAATGATGGAGGGTTTAGCCCGGAAATCACGGTGAAAGTGCACTGAGCCGTTATTGGTGGGTATACCCATCCGGTTACCGTAATCCTTTACACCGGCTACAACACGCCGTAAAAGGTAATTAGGATGTAAGCATCCTTTAGGTACCTCCGAGAAAGGCAAACCGGGCTCAGCTACACAGAACATATCGGTGGAGGAGACTACTTTGGCCCCCTGGCCTGTACCCATGATGTCCCGGAAAACACCACCGCTGCCGGTCATGGCTCCACCATACGGTTCAATTGCTGAGGGAGAGTTATGGGTTTCCACCTTACCACATACAGCATACCCTTCGTAAAAATCCATAACTCCGGAATTGTCAACAAAGGAAGATAGCACCAATGGATGACTTGCCCTTTTGGTGGCTTGCTGCAGACGTTTCATTAGGGGCTCCTTTTCCTGCCCGTCAACAATTAATTTAGCTTTAAAGGTTTTGTGCACACAGTGTTCAGACCACGTTTGGGCTATGGTTTCCAGTTCACAGTCAGTAGGATCCCGGTTAATGTCATTAAAATATGACCGGATGATTTTCATTTCATCCAGATTTAAGAACAGACGGTCCTTGCTTAGCCTGACCATCTCATTTTCTGTCATGCCACGCAAGGGAATGACCTCGGTTTCCCCCGGCGCTCCTCCGATAACCAGGGTCTGAGGCTTTTCTGTAATAACATGTTCGACGGTGTCGTTAACCAGCAGGCGTTTGGTAATCAGATCAATCTCAGACCTTGTAATACCAGAACCAATAAAGAAATATTCCACACTGGAATCAGCAGCCTGCAGGGTATTTATGTCCAGGTCCCGGGCAGCTTTCATCAATGATGCTGCCTCAGGGTTCATAACTCCCGGCTTGTAGGCCACTTCAATCATGTAATCATAATTATTTACAATTGGACTGTTTAAGGTGTACTCCTGAAATATTTTTTCAGCCAGCAGTTCTTCTGCTAAAACTTTGGCTTCTTTTTCAGTTACACCTTCAAAACGAAAAACCTGAGCGGTTCTTACCGCAGTAACACTCTCCACACGAAGAGAATTTTGTATTTCATATAGTATTTCGTTGCCTTTTACCTCGGGAAGTTCAGCAATATTTTTTATTCTGATCTCCTGGATACTCAATTTTAAGTTCACCTCCGGAGATTGATGATATGTTATTAGGTGTATAAAACCCTGTAACATTGTAGTATATACTAGTGAAAAATACAATCCTGAAAAAACGGGTGTTTTAGCCAGAAAGGTGCAAAAAAAAAGCACCTATTAATAAAGGTGCTTAACAAAAGGTGATTTTTCCACCCGCAAGGCTGGCAATGGGGGCAAGAGTTTCTATGCGAACACCTGCCTCTCTTAACGCCTTCCCTCCGCCTTGAAAGACCTTTTCAATAATAATACCTGCTCCGGCCAGAGAGGCTCCGGACTGCTGTACAATTTCCACCATGCCACGTAAAGCTTCTCCCTGGGCTAGAAAATCATCAACCAGTAAAACATTATCTGAAGGGTGTAGAAACCGGCTGTTGACGTAAATGTCAACGGATTCGTCTTTTGTAAAGGAATAAACAGTACTGGAAAATACATTGGGGTCAGCTGTAGCTGCTCTTTTCTTTTTGGCAAAGACAACCGGGATATTCAAAGCGAGGCCGGTTGCCATGGCTACGGCAATACCTGATGCCTCTACAGTGAGAATCTTTGTTATGGATTGATTTTTAAACCTTGCGGCAAGCTCCTTCCCCAAGTCCATGGCGAAGGCAGGGTCAATCTGATGGTTTAAAAAGGAATCCACCTTGAGAACGGTGTCGGACAGTACTTTACCCTCAATTAAAATCTTGTCTTTAAGAACTTTCATTTTTAAACTCCTTTATCTGGTCATTTGTTATCTTTCTTCTCGGTCATAGGGCAATCCCAGTGACTGTGGAGCACCGATATGCTTGGCTGCATTTTTGCCGGTTACAATAATAAGTACTATGATGGTAAATATGTACGGTAGCATTTTTAAAAAATAGGCAGGTATCATAATATCCATGGCCTGTAGACGAAAACCTAAAGCGTCAATACCACCGAAAATGTAGGCACCTAAAATGGCCTGGGCGGGATTCCAAGTAGCAAAAATGACCAGAGCCACCGCTATCCACCCGCGGCCGGCCGTGATATTTTCCATCCAGGTGGGAACGTACATTAAAGACAAGTAAGCGCCGCCAATCCCAGCCAGCATGCCACCGATAATTACATAGACATATTTAACACGAAAAACGTTGATACCCAGAGAATCGGCTGCTGCTGGATTTTCACCCACAGCTCGCAGATTTAACCCTGTCTTAGTGCGGTAAAGGAAGAACCACATTAGAGGAATGATTATGTAACTTAAATATACAAGAGCATCCTGTTTAAACATTATGGGACCAATAAAAGGTATGCTGCTTATTATAGGTATTTCAAATACTTTAAAAGAGGTTTCCAGGGGAGTACCTACTATGGGTTTTCCCAGATACCCGCTAAGACCGGTACCGAATATGGTAAGAGACAAACCGCTTACAATTTGGTTAGCTCGCAGGGTAACGGTAAGCAGTGCATGAATTGAGGCCATGGCACCGCCGGCGAGCATGGCTACTATGACCCCGGCCCAGGGGCTACTGGTATGAAGAGCGGCTATAAATCCACTGACAGCGCCAACCAGCATCATACCTTCTACGCCAAGGTTTAATATGCCCGCCCGTTCAGTCAAAATTTCTCCCAGCGCGGCATATAGGAGGGGGGTTCCCGCAGTTATAGCTGTAGCCAGTATGGCAATTAGAATATCAACACTCATGCTTTATCATCTCCCCGGCGGCTATTGATGGAAACCCGGTAGCGCGTCAGTATTTCGCCACCCAAGACAAAAAATAATAAACCACCTTGCAGCATGGAAACAACTGCAGCAGGCACACCATTCATTTGTACTGCGAAGCCGCCCACCTGCATACCGCCGAACAAAAGGGCAGCGATAATAATACCCAGCGGATTAAGTCTAGTTAGCCAGGCTACAATAATGGCTGTATAACCGTACCCGGGGCTGAAACCTTGTTGAAGGCGGTGGGTTACACCTGATAATTCGGCCATACCGGCAAGTCCGCATACAGCACCGGAGATTAGCATTACTACAATAATTTTTCGGGATATATTCATACCTGCATAACGGGCTGCACCAGGGCTTTCTCCTATTACCCGAATTTCATAGCCGAATTTGGTACGGAAAATAATTAAATAAATAATAATTGCCAATATAATACCTATTAACAGGCCGGCATGAATTCTGGTATCGCCCAAAGTTGGTAAAATGGCGGATTCCGAAAAGGATGGCGTAATAGGAAAGTTATATCCCGCAGGATCTTTCCATGGCCCGTAAACTAAATAATCCACCCACAAAATAGCTACATAATTAAGCATCAGGGTGGTAATGATTTCGTTTACCCCCAAGTAAGCTCGGGGTATAGCCGGTATAACCGCCCACAGACCTCCGGCAGCGGCACCCGCCAGCATCATTGCCGGTAGAACCACCCAGGTTGGCTGATTGGGCAACTGTAATGCTACCCAAGTTGCCCCAAATGCACCCATGTAGATTTGGCCTTCCCCACCTATATTCCATAGCTGCATTCTAAAGGCTACGGCTAGTCCCAAACCTGCCAATAATAGGGGAATGGCCTTTACAACAGATTCAGTAAGTCCATATTTAGAGCCGAAGGCACCATAAAACATGGCCGAATAAACTTGGATAGGATCTTTTCCGGTAAGTGCAAGGAAAATCGCCCCGGTTAAAAGAGCTAAAAAAACTGAAATGACCGGGACCAGTATGTTCATTACCGGCGAGGGGGAAAGTTTCTTTTCCAGAGATATAAGCGAACGTGTATTGTGCGTAGTCATTATGGCATATCTCCCGTTTGTTTTGCCCCCATCATTAGGAGACCTATTTCTTCCAAATCAGCGTGCTCCGTGTTGATGATTCCATTAATCTGACCCTCAAAAATAACTCCAACTCGATCGCTTAGTTTGAAGATTTCATCAAGATCTTCTGAAATCAACAATATTGCAGTTCCTCTGGCACGTTGCTCAAGGAGTAGCCGGTGTACTGTTTCGGTGGCACCTACATCCAAACCTCGTACGGGATATACAGCAACCAAAAGTAGAGGCTTTAAAGACATTTCCCTGGCTAGAAGCAGTTTTTGAAGATTGCCCCCGGACAGCAAGCTAACCGGAGCCGAGGGGTCGTAAAGCTTTATATTGAAGTCTGAAACTAATTTATCAGTATCCGCTGACGCCTTTTTATAGTCAAGAAAGGGCCCGCGTGCATAGCTATTCCTGTACCCTTTTAGCATAATATTGTCTACTGAGCCAAGTTTGGGTACCAGCCCTGTGCCCATGCGATCCTCGGGAACATGACTGACGCCCTGCCTGATTATTTTTTGAGGTGATAAATTTGTAATTTTTTTATTATCTAAATAAATACTACCTGAGCTGCAGGTGCGCATGCCCGTGATGACCTCAGCCAATTCCCTTTGCCCGTTCCCTGCCACACCGGCAATGCCAAAAATTTCACCTTCTTTGACATCCATGGTAACTCCTTGTAGTGCCGGCCGGCTGTTATCATTCATTGCCTGTACCTCATTTAATTCAAGAACTTTAACGCCGAACTGTGAGGCAGATTTTTGCTGTTGGAATACTACATCTCGGCCAACCATGAGCCAAGCTAGGTCCTTTTCAGTTATTTCATCTCTATTCAGGGTAGCTACGGCTTTACCTGCACGCAGTACGGTGACCCTGTCTGCAATGTCCATTACTTCTTGGAGCTTGTGCGTGATGACAACAATTCCACGCCCATCTTGTGTCATTTGTCTAAGGTTCTGAAACAGCTCACGAGTTTCCTGAGGGGTCAGTACAGCAGTTGGTTCATCCAATATCAATAAATCCGAACCTTTGTAAAGTGCTTTCAATATTTCCACCCGCTGTTTTTCTCCCACCGATAGCTGCCATATTTTTGCAGTAGGGTCAACGGCCAAACCGTATTTAGATGCCAGCACATTAATTTCTTGTTCTGCATGAGCAGCATTTAATTTGAATTTTGTTCCGGTTCCCAGGATAATGTTCTCTGCTACTGTGAAGGTGTCAACAAGCTTAAAATGTTGGTGCACCATCCCTACACCTGCATTAATAGCGTCCCGGGGCGACTTAAAATTTACTTTGTTGCCCTTGATATACATTTCACCGATATCCGGTTTGTACAGTCCTGCCAGGATATTCATTAAAGTACTTTTTCCCGAGCCGTTCTCTCCTAAAAGCATGTGAATTTCTCCCGGCTTAACGGATAGTTTAATATTATCGTTAGCCAGTACCCCGGGGAACTTTTTAGTAATTTGTTTCATTTCCAATAGGAGTTCTTGCATTATGTTGTCGCCCCTCAACAAAGGGTTACTGGGAGATGTCTACCAGTAACCCTTCATAATTTATTCAGAGGATTCCAATTTTCCGTTAACGCCTTCAACAAACCAATCCATGTTGAGAATTTCGTCGTCGGTCATTTGCTGTCCTTCTTCTACCCTAATTTTGCCGCTTTGATCTTTAAGAGGACCATAAAATACGTCCCACTCACCACTTTCAATTTTATCTCTCCACTGCTTAACAAGTTCTTTGGTTTCATCTGCGACCATGGGACCGAAAGGTGCTATATCTACAATACCGTCGGCCAAAGAACCCCAGTACTGGTTCGGTTCCCAGGTCCCGTTCTCTACGGCTTCAACCGTATCGGCGTAATATGGTCTCCAGTTCCAAACTGCAGATGTGAGCACAGCTTCTGGAGCAAACTTACTCATATCTGTGTTGTAACCAACGCTATACGCACCTGCTTCTTGCGCTGCCTGCTGTGGGCCGGGAGTGTCTTGGTGTTGGGCTATAACATCTGCACCGGAATCAAGCAAAGCTTTAGCAGCATCTTTTTCTTTGCTGGGGTCATACCAGGTGTTTGTCCATATTACCTTTACCTCTGCATCCGGATTGGCTTCTTTAACTCCCAAAGTGAAGCCATTAATGCCTCGAATCACTTCCGGAATGGGGAAGGCTGCTACGTAGCCAATTAAATCGGTTTCGGTTGCCTTGCCTGCAGCAAGTCCTGTAAGGTAACGGGACTGATACATTCTGCCGAAGTATGTTCCAACGTTGTCAGCAGTTTTGTATCCGGAACAATGCAAAAAAGTTTTGTCCGGGTATTTCTTGGCCACGTCAATGGTGTAATCCATAAAGCCAAAGCTGGTAGAAAAAATAACATCATTACCTTTTTCTGCTAGCTGGGTGAGTACAGTTGCAGCTTCTGCGCCCTCAGCAACATTTTCAACGTAATCTTCAGCAACAACATAGTCCAGCTCGGTATTCAAATACTTTCTTGCCTGATCGTGGGCATAAGTCCATCCGGCATCACCTGCGGGGCCAACGTACATGAAGGCAACATTCAGCTTATCTTCACCTTGATCTTCTGTGTTACCTTCGTTGCCACCGCCGCCACCACATCCGGCTAGTAGTAATGCAGCGGCGAGGACCAGGATAAGTGTGAAACATATCTTCGAATTCTTTAATTGCAACCCCTCTACCTCCCTCTTACTTTTTTGTTTAACCTTTTTAGTGCTGAAAAATTCCACCTGGAAGCCTTGTATCCCCCCTTGTGCCCTAGTTTTCAAGTAACATAAACACATTCAATGCTATTCGATAAAATCCTTCCTTAAATGACAAAAATCATAGATTAACTTTAGGTTAATTATAGGAAAAATATGGGCTCCCTAAAAGTAGGTATTTGCGGCCAATGGTAAAACGTGGTATAATCTGTTACCAAAATTGTTACAGAGGAGAGAAAATTTGACGCAGGTTGAAATATATACGGACGGTGCGTGCAGTGGTAATCCAGGACCTGGAGGTTATGGGGTTGTATTAAAGTACGGGGAAAATATAAAGGAATTGTCCGGTGCCTGTGAAGATACAACCAACAACAGAATGGAATTGCTGGCGGTAATAAAAGGTCTTGAGGCTTTAAAAAGACCCTGTCAAGTTACCTTGTATTCGGACAGTAAATATATAGTCGACGCCATGAATAAGGGCTGGGTAAGAGGTTGGCAGGCTAGAGGATGGATAAGGGGTAATAAAAAACCGGCCAAAAACTCGGACTTATGGAAGAAAATATTAGAGTTATCGTCAGAGCACAAAGTTGAATGGGTTTGGGTAAAGGGTCACGCTGATAATGAATTTAATAACCGCTGCGACTGGCTTGCAGTGGAAGCTACCAATAAAATTAAAAAGAAGCCCTGATATTTAAAGGCTCGCTAAATGGTTTACTTGTGTTTGTGGCCTTGGGGGCGGCTTTCATTTTGTTTTGCACAGCTCGAGCAGTTTCCGGAGCATTTAAACTTGTCCAATAAAAATGTAGCACAACGGGGACAGCGGGAAGTAAATGTGGTTAAGTTATAGCCGCAAGTGGGACAGCTAAAAGTGCAGTGAGTTTGCATTTTGAAAACCTCCTACTATAAACAGATGATAATGAATGTCATTACCATTATACAATTCAATACCGACCAAGGTCAATAAAAAAAACGGGGCTGTAAGCGAGGCCACTGAAAATGTGGTTCTCCTAGAGTTCAGTGGAGCAGTTGGATAAAAAAAAGGAACGAGATCTGTCTGCAAAGACAGATCTCGTTCCTTTTTAATCTGTTTTTAGACCCGCTTTGCCCCAC